>NZ_RZTB01000390.1:0-499 GCF_003997735.1 Mesorhizobium sp. M7A.F.Ca.MR.148.00.0.0
ACATTGGCCGCCACCTCGAACAGCGAATGGACAAAACCGATCGGCTGGGTCCAGGGACGGCCGGTCTTGGCGGTGAAATCCGCAGCGAGTTCGGCCGAACTCTCGCCCGTCAGCGACGATTTGAACGGATGCGAGGCCGACCACCAGACCTCGGACGAGAGGTTGTGCCCGGCGTCGCCGAGCGTTTCGACCGATTGCGGGAAGAGGATCGCCTTGGCCACCGTCACCGCCTTGGGCTTGAAGCCCTGCTGACGGGCCTGGTTCCAGAAGGTGGTGAAATCGGGCGGAATGACCACACCGGTGACGATCTCGGCATTGGCCGCCTTGAAGACGTTGACCTGCGCGGTGAAATCGTCCGAGAGGTTCTGATAGCGACCGGGATCGGCAATGCTGAAGCCGGCGGCGTCGAGGCCGGGTTTCAGCCCGTTTTTCGGGTCACCCCAAGCATTGCCGTCGGCATCGTTGGGGAACAGCCCGCCCACCTTGCCGTTGGTGGAAA
>NZ_RZTB01000391.1:0-495 GCF_003997735.1 Mesorhizobium sp. M7A.F.Ca.MR.148.00.0.0
GTGCACGCGGTATCGAGGCCGGCGTCTCGCTGACCGAGATCCGCAATTTTGATCTCGTCCAGGTGATGGCGCGGCGCGGTAAGGCGGCTGACATGGCCACGGCAGCGAAGGTTCGCTTTGGCGTTGCTGCTCCGGAAACGCCGACGGCAGTCGGCGCGGCGGACGCAACGCTGATCTGGTCGGGACCGGATCAGTTTTTCGTGCTGTCGAAGGGCGGCAAGCATTCGACTGAAGCACTCGCTCAGGCGTTTGCATCTTCCGCCTCGCTGTCCGACCAGTCGCATGCGCGCGTGCTGATCAGCATCTCGGGTGACAAGGCGCGGGCGATGCTGGCGAAACTGTCGTCGATCGATTTGCATCCCGATGCGTTTCCGGTTGGCGCGGCGGCGGCTACGTCGATTGACCACACCAGTGTCACGCTCAGGCGTGGGAATGATCGAGATGGCCTGGCGGTGTTCAACCTCCTGGTGTTCGCGACTTTTGCCGAGAGCCTGT
>NZ_RZTB01000392.1:0-495 GCF_003997735.1 Mesorhizobium sp. M7A.F.Ca.MR.148.00.0.0
CGAATCCGTTACGCCGCACTGGATGATCGGCCTTTACGTCTTTGTCTTCGGGGTCATCCGGTCGGCGCAGTTCATGACCTCCAACACGCTGTCCTATGCCGACCTGCCGGCCGACAAACTCAGCCGCGCCACCAGCCTCGGCGGCGTCCTGCAGCAACTCAGCGTTTCCCTGGGCGTTTCGATCGCCGCCATGGTGCTGGGCCTTGTCGCAGGAGAAACCCACATCGTAACAGCGGAACGCTTCCACCAGGTGTTCCTGCTGACCGCGGTCATCCCGCTGCTGTCCGTCCCCGGCTTCCTGTACCTGCGTGCCGAGGACGGCGTGCAGGTCAGCGGCCATGTTCGATCGGGCAAGTCTCGCAAATGATGCCGAATGTGGGCGTATACGGGCATACATATATCCACATGGGAAGTCTTCAGTTAGGCTGGCACCATGTGAGCGGGAGCATCGATTGCGAGGATTTGCGGAAAGCGTGATGCAGGGGCCGCGAACCG
>NZ_RZTB01000393.1:0-492 GCF_003997735.1 Mesorhizobium sp. M7A.F.Ca.MR.148.00.0.0
GGGCAACGCGCATGCTGGTGCAGGAAACGAACACCGCCTCACAGTCGCTCGACGCGCCGATCTCCAAAATGGCCTGCTTGACCGATGCCGGTGTGATGCGTGCAACGACATTGTCATCCGCCTCGTTGAAGGAGCCCATGACCGGAATATCCATCCCCCGCGCCATCAGCGATGCCCGCAAGGAATGATTGATTTTCGCCAAGTAAGGGGTGAGCAGCGCGATCCGCGAGACGCCCAGGGCCTTCAGCGCCGCCCTTGCCGCCGTCACCGGGTTGGTCACTTGCACCCCCGGCAGCACCTCGTGAACGCGTTCGGCGACCTTGTGCTCGCCGATAACCAGCGCTCCCGAGGTGCAGGCAAAACCGATCACATCGAACTTGACGTCCGGCAAGAGCCCGACGGTTCCCGGGATGACGGCCGACATCTTCATCAGGTTTTCCGGCGTGATCTCGACATCGCTGTAGAGCCGCGCCTCGTACAGCGCGATGTCGC
>NZ_RZTB01000394.1:0-492 GCF_003997735.1 Mesorhizobium sp. M7A.F.Ca.MR.148.00.0.0
TGCCGGAGATATCTTCCTTCACATCACAAAGAGCAGAATAATAATTGCGGTGAATTTTATAACGTCAGGTATATAAAAGGACCATACACACACTCCATCCCGTTCACAAGGAAAAGGCATTTTAATATTGTTGATACGACTTGCCTATCAAATAAAAGAAAGCATCTCAACACTTCTTTTCGGATCACGGCGCCTCGGGTGGGGGATGAGCGGCTATCCGAATTGTATGCTAATGCCGACCCAATTCCGCAAAAGCTGGGGTCAATGATGGCTTTTGGTCAGCGCAGAATGATTTCTCCTGATTTGGGCGGTGCAGGGGCGGTCATGATTTAATGCATCGAGATTCTCTGATTGAGCTGTTGAGATCATGAGGCGTCTGCCAGACGCCCATCGGGTGAGCCCAGCATGATTGGGATGACCGACGAAGATCGAAAGTGTGGCAGCATTCTGGAGCCCGGTCAGCCCAGCGACGCCCGCGAATTCAATCGCGTT
>NZ_RZTB01000395.1:0-231 GCF_003997735.1 Mesorhizobium sp. M7A.F.Ca.MR.148.00.0.0
TTCAGCCTCCAGAAGAAATCGCCCCTTGCAAGATCATGAACGCATCGGCGGGAAATAATGTTCCCAGTTCGCTTTCGCTGGCCTCGGCCTGGCGGTGCTTTCGCCGGACACCTTACCCGAGCCAGCCATCATCCCACTTCCCTCAGAATGAAGTCGTGTAGCATCTTGGCGGCCGGCGATAGTGCGCGATTCCTCACCGTGATCAGGCTGTAGGGCCTGACCTCGATGTCG
>NZ_RZTB01000395.1:240-492 GCF_003997735.1 Mesorhizobium sp. M7A.F.Ca.MR.148.00.0.0
CGTCGATGGCGCCGGCCAGCCCGTCAGGGTTCTGGATGAATTTCGCCACCTGGACCGAGACCGGCGCAATGGCGTCGGACTGCGCGACCATGACCAGGGTCAGGAGCAGCGAACTGGTGTTCAGGATGCGGTCCGGCAAAGCGATGTTGCGGTTGAGGAAGTTGCTCTCCATGGCCTGGCGCAAGGGCGAGCCGCCAGACTGGAAGACCCAGTCATAGGCGGCGGTCTCTTCCAGCCGCACCGCCTCGCCCT
>NZ_RZTB01000396.1:0-483 GCF_003997735.1 Mesorhizobium sp. M7A.F.Ca.MR.148.00.0.0
TGGCCTGCATGAAGGCCTATGTCGAATACGGCATCAATTTGCGCGACGGCTACTATCGCAGCGAGATGAAGGGCGAACCCGCCAACGAGACCAATATCTGAGCGGCCCTCATATCTGAGCGCCAGGGAGCAAGACGGAGGTCAACGATGAAGAAAGTAACGCCATTCCTGATGTTCGAGGGCAAGGCCGAAGAGGCAATGGCCCTCTATTGCGAGACCATTCCCGGCAGCAGCGTGCTTGACGTCACGAATTACGGCCCCGGCGAAGACGGCCCGCAAGGAACGGTCAAGCTGGCGCGGGTGTCGATCGCTGGGCTGGAAGTCATGGTCTTCAACAGCCCCGTGCACCACGCCTTCACGTTCACGCCATCGGTCTCGCTCTATGTGGACTGTTCCTCAGAAGAAGAGCTGAACCGAATTGTCGGGACGCTGGGCAAGGACGGCGCGTTCCTGATGCCACCGGACAATTACGGCTTCAGCCGCC
>NZ_RZTB01000397.1:0-483 GCF_003997735.1 Mesorhizobium sp. M7A.F.Ca.MR.148.00.0.0
CAACGGCTTCGCGTTCGGCGGCACCAATGCCGTGCTGGCCTTCAAGGCCGTCTGATCTAAGGGGCGCGCGATCTGCCCAGGCAGACCATTCCGTTGACTGTTCGTACAGGACGAAACCCTTCACCGCCATATTGATCGTGCCGTGCGCCGCGTCTAATCCTTGGCCGACCCCCCAAAACCGCGCCGCTCGGCGCGAACCCCATTCAGGAGTTTCCATGGCAGACCTGTCCGCCTTTCCGATCGCAACGCGTTGGCCGGCCAAGCATCCGGACCAGCTCCAGCTCTATTCGGCGACAACGCCGAACGGCGTGAAGATATCGATCGCCCTGGAGGAGCTCGGCCTGCCCTATGAGCCGCATCTGGTCAACATCGGCAAGAACGAAAGCTGGACACCGGAATTCCTGTCGCTCAATCCCAACGGCAAGATACCGGCGATCATCGATCCGAACGGTCCGGACGGCAAGCCGATCGGCCTGTTCGAAT
>NZ_RZTB01000398.1:0-479 GCF_003997735.1 Mesorhizobium sp. M7A.F.Ca.MR.148.00.0.0
GAACAACAGTTTCAGGACACCGGTGTTGACGCCCATGATGTGGCCGCGCGAGGTTTCGCGAAAGCGCGCCACGCCGATCTCATAGGCCGCACCGCTCTCACGCACCTGTTCCTCGGACTGGCCGACCGTCGAGATTTCCGGCACCGCGTAGATGCCATAGGGAAAGGTCTCCGGTGGCGGCGGCAACGGCACGCCGAAGGCATGGCAGGCCGCCACCCTGCCCTGCTCCATCGACGTCGAGGCCAGGCTCGGAAAGCCGATGACGTCGCCGGCGGCGTAGATGTTGGGCACGCTGGTCTGGAACGTATGCGGGTCGACCTTGATACGCCCTCTGGAGTCGGCATCGATGCCGACGACATCCAGACCCAGGTTGCCGACATTGCCGGTGCGGCCGGCGGCGTAGAGCACGACCTCTGAACGAATGGTGCGGCCATCGGCCAGTTCCACTTCGGCGGCGTCCGGCTTGGAGCGGATTTCCT
>NZ_RZTB01000399.1:0-474 GCF_003997735.1 Mesorhizobium sp. M7A.F.Ca.MR.148.00.0.0
ATCCCCTTCGGGCATCGATCGTTGCGGATCCCCTCGCTAGACGGGTCAACACCCGCGACAACACGCCGGCAGTTGTCCATGTCAACTTGGTGCAAGGTGACCAGATTGAGATCACTATCGCCGCAAAAGGCGGCGGGTCCGAGAACAAGGCACGTTTTACCACCCTTAATCCCAGCGCCTCCGTTTCCGACTGGGTGGTCAATACCGTTTCGACCCTGGGCAGCGGATGGTGTCCGCCTGGGCTGATCTCTGTTGGTATCGGTGGTAGCGCTGAAAAGGCGATGCTGCTGGCCAAGGAAGCCATGAACGAGCCCATCGATATGGCGGAACTAATCGCAAGGGGGGCGTCAAGCCCGGAAGAGGGACTGCGGATTGAGCTTTATGAGCGGATCAACGCGCTTGGCATCGGCGCCCAAGGGCTTGGTGGTCTGACGACAGTCGTTGACGTCAAGGTTGCGACCTATCCTACTCATG
>NZ_RZTB01000039.1:0-47435 GCF_003997735.1 Mesorhizobium sp. M7A.F.Ca.MR.148.00.0.0
GGCGACACCTTCTCCCACAAGGGGAGAAGGGAAGAAGCGCCCAGCCTCAATAAATATCGAAGTCGAAATACTTGGCCTGGATCTTCTTGTAGGTGCCGTCGGCAACGATCGCATCGATGGCCGCGTTGAGCTTGTCGCGCAGGGCCGTGTCTTCCAGGCGCACGGCAATGCCGGCTTGCGTTTCGGTGCCCTTGACGTCGCCGACCAGCTTGCAGCAGCCGTCGCTTGCCTTCTTCAGCCAATCCATCAGGACGAACTTGTCCGAGATCACAGCGTCAAGACGACCGTTGGTCAGGTCGGTGATCGCCTCTTCCTGGGTCGGATAGAGCTTTGCCTCCGCGCCTGCCTTGCCATACTCATTCTGGGCGTAGTCGGCCTGCGTGGTCGAAGCCTGGGCGCCGACCGTCTTGCCGGCAAGGGCCGCCGGTTCGGTCGAGGTGAGATCGCTGTCCTTCGGCGCCACCAAAGCCAGCGGTGTCGTATAATATTTGTTGGTGAAGGCGACCTGCTTCTTGCGCTCCTCGGTGATGCTCATCGAGGCGATGATGGCGTCGAATTTCTTCGCCTGCAAAGCGGGAATGATGCCGTCCCAGTCCTGGGTGACGATC
Organism: Mesorhizobium sp. M7A.F.Ca.MR.148.00.0.0; assembly: GCF_003997735.1. Taxonomy (NCBI): domain Bacteria; kingdom Pseudomonadati; phylum Pseudomonadota; class Alphaproteobacteria; order Hyphomicrobiales; family Phyllobacteriaceae; genus Mesorhizobium; species Mesorhizobium sp. M7A.F.Ca.MR.148.00.0.0. The sequence goes on from NZ_RZTB01000039.1 coordinate 609, forward strand.
TCGCACTCGACCTTCATCTGCGCGCATAGTGCATTGGCGATGTCGATGTCGAAGCCTTCGACCTTGCCGTCAGCCGTAATGGTGTTGAACGGCGGATAGGCGCCCTCCGTGCCGATCTTGATTTTCTCCTGCGCCTGCGAAAGCGAGCCGGCCGCCACCACCAGCATGGCAGCGCCTGCTGCCGATATGATCCATTTTGAAATCTGCATTTTCTTGGTTCCCCTTGAACGCCGGCATCTTGACGACCAGCAAGGCAGCCAAGCATGGCGAGCCAGCGCAGGCAAGTATTTTGCCTGACGGCGGCGCTCAGCGCGCGGCGCGGAAATGCTTGGACAGCTTCAGGCCCTGCGCCTGGTAGTTGGAGCCGAGATCGGTGCCATAGAGGGCCTGCGGCCGCTTCAGCATATGCTCGTAGACCAGCCGGCCGACGATCTGGCCATGGTCGAGAATGAACGGCACTTCATGGCTGCGCACTTCCAGCACCGCCCGGCTGCCCGTGCCGCCAGACGCGGAGTGGCCGAAGCCCGGATCGAAGAAGCCGGCATAATGGACGCGGAATTCGCCGACCAGCGGATCGAAGGGCGTCATCTCGGCGGCGTAGAGCGGCGGCACGTGCACCGCCTCCTGGCTGACGAGGATGTAGAACTCGTCGGGATCGAGCACCAGTTCGCCGGCGCCGCTCTTGTGGATCGGCTCCCAGAAGTCGACGACTTCCTGCGCGGCGCGCTTGTCGACATCGACGAGGCCGGTGTGATGCTTGCCGCGGTAGCCGACCAGGCCGTTTTGGTCGCCGTTGAGGTCAATCGACAGCGCGATGCCGCCGCCGGAAATGTTCGGCGGCTCGGTAGCGACCAGCATCTCGGCGCGATGCAGGGCGTGCAGCTCGGCTTCCGAGAGCAGCGCATTGCCGGTGCGGAAGCGGATCTGCGACAGGCGCGAGCCGGTGCGCACGACGATCGGGAAGGTGCGGGGGCTGACTTCCAGAAAGAGCGGGCCATGATAGCCGGCAGCGATCTTGTCGAACTCGTGGCCGCGATCGGTCATGACGCGGGTGAAGATGTCGAGCCGCCCGGTCGAGCTCTTCGGATTGGCCGAGGCCGAAATGTCCGCCGGCAGCGCCAGGCTTTCAAGCAAGGGCACGATGTAGACGCAGCCGGTCTCGAGCACCGCGCCCTCGGCAAGATTGATCTCGTGCAGCTGCAGCCGGTCGAGCTTTTCCGAGACCTTGTGGTTGGGGCCGGGCAGGAAGGAGGCCCGCACCCGCCAGGCCTTGTCGCCGAGCCTGAGATCGAGACTGGCCGGCTGGATCTGGTCGGCGTCGAGCGCACGCGCCGACTTCAGCGCGCCGGACTGGAACAGCGCCGATATGTCCTGATCGGGAAGAATGCCTGTCTGCCGCAAGGCTCCACTCCTAGGTCAGACGTTTTTCTTGTCGCAGGTTCTGGTCGCAAAACCGTGGAACACTTTTGCGGAACCTGCTTGGTACAAACCTCTTAATGAAGCCGGCAATTGACGCAAGCGCGGTGCGGGTCTAAAGGGTCGTTATCCCGTGGTGATTTGGCCGGTCGGCTTGCAGCCACGTTAAACAAGTCGCTAAAGGACCGTCGGGCCGCAAGGCCGTATGGACCGGTTGCGACTTTCGCGGCCGGTTTTTTTGTGTCTGGAAGAAAAGCGATGAGCACCAAGAAGCACAACTGGAAGCCTCAGACGGCACTCGTGCACAGCGGAACGCTGCGTTCCGGTTTCGGCGAAACGTCGGAAGCGATCTACCTCACCCAGGGCTATGTCTACGAAACGGCGCAGGCCGCCGAAGCCCGTTTCAAGGGTGAGGAACCGGGCTTCATCTATTCGCGCTACGCCAATCCGACCGTCGACATGTTCGAAAAACGCATGTGCGCCCTGGAAGGCGCCGAAGACGCGCGCGCCACCGCGTCGGGCATGGCGGCGGTGACGGCCGCCCTTCTGTGCAGCGCCAAGGCCGGCGACCATATCGTGGCGGCACGTGCGCTGTTCGGCTCCTGCCGCTGGGTGGTCGAGACGCTGGCGCCGAGATACGGCATCGAGGCGACGCTGGTCGACGGCACCGACATCGCCAACTGGGAAAAGGCGGTCAAGCCGAACACCAAGCTGTTCTTCCTGGAAAGCCCGACCAATCCGACGCTGGAAGTGGTCGATATCGCCGCTGTCGCTTCGCTTGCCAATTCGATCGGCGCAAGGCTGATCGTCGACAATGTCTTCGCCACGCCCCTGCAGCAGAAGCCCTTGCAGCTCGGCGCCCATATCGTCGTCTATTCGGCGACCAAGCACATAGACGGCCAGGGGCGCTGTCTCGGCGGCGTGATCCTGTCGGACAAGAAGTGGATCGACGAGAACCTGCACGACTATTTCCGCCATACCGGCCCAAGCCTTTCGCCGTTCAACGCCTGGACGTTGCTGAAGGGCCTGGAGACGCTGCCGCTGCGTGTGCGCCAGCAGACGGAAAGCGCGGGCAGGATCGCGGATTTCCTGGCCGAGCGGCCGGAGATCGCCCGCGTCATCTATCCCGGGCGCGCCGACCATCCGCAGGCCGATATCGTCAAGAAGCAGATGGCGGGCGGCTCGACGCTGATCTGCCTCGACGTCAAGGGCGGCAAGCAGGCGGCCTTCGCCTTGCAGAACGCGCTCGACATCGTCTTGATCTCCAACAATCTCGGCGACGCCAAGAGCCTGATCACCCACCCGGCGACGACGACGCACAAGAATTTGAGCGATGAGGCGCGCGCCGAGCTCGGCATCGGGCCGGGCACGCTCAGACTTTCGGTTGGGCTGGAGGACACCGACGATCTGCTCGAGGACATCGCGCAGGCGCTGAAGGCCAGGTAGGAGGCTTCAGGCGCCGGACGGCGTCTCTTCCAGCTCGGCCGTCTTGGTGCCGATGGTCATCGCATTGCCGCGCCAGTCGACGGCGCCGCCGAGCCAGCCGCGTCCCCACATCGCCGGCAGGATCAGGTCGCGCGCCATGATCGCGGCGACCATGCGTGGCGACAGGTACCAGCCCTTGGACCAGGCCAGGGCGCACTCCGGAAGGTAGAAGGCCGCCAGTACGGCAATGGCGGTTGCCCAGAGGCTGAAACCGGCACTGGCTGCGGCAATCAGCGCAAGCACCAGCGGCACCACGGCGCCGGTCAGGATTTCGGGTGCGAAGAACAGCGGGAAAGTGACGCGGCGCAGGCGCGCCCAGCGGGCCTGACGCGACCAGATCTCGTCAAACGAGCGCCGGCCAAGCGGCTGCTCGAAGGGGGCGGCGACGAGATTGACGCGCAAGCCGAGGCTGTTCACCAGCTTGGTCGCGGCGGCGTCCTCGGCGATCTCGGCGGCCAGCGCGCGGATGCCGCCATTGGCGTCGAGCATCGGCTTGTTCCAGAGCATGCTCTTGCCCTGGGCAAAGCCAAGGCCGAGCGCCTCGCCGGCATATTGCCAGCGCGCCTGCAGCGTGTTGAGGAAAGCGCATTCGACCTCGGCCCAGAAGCCGGCAGGCCGGGAGCCGATCGGCGTCGAGCAGACAAGGCCGGTGCCGGGCCGCCAGGCAGCCATCAGGTGCTGGACGTAGTCTCTCGGCATCAGCACGTTGGAATCGGCCAGGACGACCCAGTCGTGCCGCGCCGCTTCCCAGCCCTTGACGCAATTGTTGAGTTTCGGATTGGCGCTGATGCGGTCGTCGCCGATAAGCAGCCGGGCTGGCACTTTCGGAAACCGGACGATCGTCCTGTTTATCAATTTGACCACCGGATCGTCGGCATGGGCAACGCAGAAAATCAACTCGTAGCGCGGCCAATCGAGCGAGAAGGCGCGTTCCAGCGTCTCCTGCGTGAACGGCTCGACGCCGCGCGACGGCACGACGATCGACACCGGCCGCGGCTTGGCGGCCGGCGGCCCAATGGTGTGGCGCCGTTTCAGACGCGAAGCGGCGAGCACGATGCTGGCGAGATTCGAGAGGATGAGGACAGTTGAAAGCGTGGCGGCTATGAGAGTGAGTTCCATCGAAATCCGGTCACTCCAGGAAAACCGGTCCGCAAGATGGCCGGTTTCAACAGTTCAGCAGAGCGCCCGAGTCGCGCATCACCAGTCCGCGCACACCATCATTGTCATATGTCACTTAAATGACATTCTTTGTCGGCACCTGCCCGCGAGGTCGGCCAGAGGAGGCTTCGGTCGGTTGACCTAACCGCACAGAGCGCCGAAAGTTCCGCTGGAACCGTTTTTTGGAGCCGCTTATGTATAGCGCCGTCACGCGCAACATCGAAGTGCAGGTCAGGCCATTCTATCTGGAGGACCGTTCGGATCCCTCGGAGAACCGCTATGTCTGGGGCTATCAAATAACGATCGACAATCAGTCGGACGACTTCGTGCAGCTTCTGTCGCGCTATTGGCATATCACCGACGGCACTGGCCGGGTCGAGGAAGTGCGCGGCCCCGGCGTCGTCGGCGACCAGCCCGAACTCAATCCCGGCGACAGCTACCAATACACGTCCGGTTGCCCGCTCTCGACACCATCCGGCATCATGGTCGGGCACTACACGATGCGCAACAAGCGGGGCGAGACATTCGACATCGCCATTCCGGCGTTTTCGCTGGACCTGCCGGGGACGCGGCGGACGGTGAATTGATTTCGCCTCACCGGCCGCTCCGCGGCCGGTGAGGCGTGGTTTTCTCTCTACTGCGCCGCGAATTCCGCCGGGTCGAAGTCATATTGCTTCGAGCAGAATTCGCAGGCGACGTGGATGCCGCCGTCCTCTGTACTGTCCTTGATCTCCTGCGCGGAAAAACCCTCGAGGATGCCGTGGATCTTGTCCCTGGAGCACGAGCACTGGTCGGCGACCGGGACGCCGCCGAAGACGCGCACGCCATGCTCGTGGAACAGCCTGTAAAGCAGCCGCTCGGCACCGATTGTCGGGTCGATCAGTTCGGTCGGCTCGATCGTGCCGAGCAGCGCCAGCAACTCCTGCCAGGAATTGTCCACCGGGTCGTGGATCTCCTCGCGCGGATCGCCATCGCCACCCGGCAGGTCCGGGACGCGCATGCGCTCGGGCGACTGCGGCAGGAACTGCGCCAGGATACCACCGGCGCGCCACTGCTCGCGGGCGCCGCCGGGACCGGGCGTCAAAAGCTTGGCCACCGACAGCCTGAGATCGGTCGGGATCTGCTCCGACTGGCGGAAATAGGTGCGTGCCGCATCTTCCAGCGTCTCGCCATCGAGCTGGACGATGCCTTGATAGCGCTGCGTATGAGCGCCCTGGTCGATGGTCAGCGCCAGCACGCCGCTGCCGAGCAGGGTCTGCTGCGAGGTTTCGCCGGCCGCGACCAGCGCTTCCAGCCGGTCGGCATCGAAACGCGCATAGGCGCGCAATGCCGAGGGCGTGGAAAAATCCGCGACCAGCATGTCGACAGGCCCGTCGGTGCGGGTTTGCAGGATGAATTTGCCCTCGAACTTCAGCGAAGTGCCGAGCAGCACGGTCAGCACACAGGCCTCCGCCAGCAGGCGGGCGACCGGTTCGGGATAATCGTGGCGGCTGAGGATGGCGTCCAGCATCGGCCCGAGTTGGACCGTGCGGCCTCGCACATCGAGAGGGCCGACCTCGAACGGCACGACGTGATCGTCGCCGGCATAGCCGAATTCGCCGAGTTTGGGGTGATGTTCAGTCACTTGATAGGTTTCCAACATGACAAAGCTCCAGGGCGCGGCCATGCCGCCCTCCGGGGCGCATGCGTCGAAACGCGCTTGATTTGCGTGATGCGGCGCAAATAGGCATCACACCCCCGCAGATCAAGCTCCCGGGGATCAAGCGCCGAGACACTTCAAGCGCCGAGACACCAGGCAAGCACGGCCTTCTGGGCATGGAGCCGGTTCTCGGCCTCGTCGAAGACCACCGAATGCGGCCCGTCGATGACCTCGTCCGTCACTTCCTCGCCACGATGCGCCGGCAGGCAATGCATGAACAGCGCGTCCGGCTTGGCCTTGGCCATCAGCTTGGCGTTGACCTGATAGGGCGAGAACACGTTGTGGCCGCGGGCGCGATGCTCCTGACCCATCGAGACCCAACAATCCGTGACGATGCAGTCGGCCTGATCGACGGCTTCCTCGGGCGAGCGGGTGAAGTGCAGCTTGCCGCCATGTGCCCGCGACCAGTCGATATGCTTCTGCGCCGGTTCGCTGCCCTCGGGCACGGCGACGTTGAGGTTGAAGCGGAACCGGGCCGAGGCCTCAAGCAAGGAATGCAGCACATTGTTGCCGTCGCCGGTCCAGGCGATGGTCTTGCCGGCGACCGGACCGCGATGTTCCTCGAAGGTCATGATATCGGCCATCAGCTGGCAGGGATGGGTGTCGTCGGTCAATCCGTTGATCACCGGCACGGTGGCGTTCTCGGTCAATTCCAGCAGGCGCTCATGCGAGGTGGTGCGGATCATGATCGCATCGACATAGCGCGACAGCACCTTGGCGGTGTCGGCAATGGTCTCGGAGCGGCCGAGCTGCATCTCGGTGCCGGTCAGCATGATGGTCTCGCCGCCGAGCTGCCGCATGCCGACGTCGAAGGAGACGCGCGTGCGCGTCGACGGCTTGTCGAAGATCATTGCCAGCACCTTGCCTTCGAGCGGTTTGGTGCGTTCGCCGGCCTTGAGGCGCGCCTTTCGCACCACCGCATCGTCCAGCATCAAGCGCAGATCGCCTTCGGAAACGGTGGAAAGATCGGTGAAATGGCGAACTGACATCTGCAATGGTTCCGGGATTACTTCGCCGCGGCGGAAGCGATCGCCTCCGCCAGGCCCTTGGCGCCGGCGCGGATGCGGTTGAGCGCCTCATGGATCTCGGCGTCGGTGACGGTGAGCGGCGGCAACAGGCGAATGACGTTGTCGCCGGCCGGAACCGCCAGCAGGTGCTGGTCGCGCAAGGCCATGTTCACCTTGGTGTTGGGCATGGCGCATTTGAGGCCGAGCATCAGCCCGGCACCCCTGATGTCCTCGATGATTTCGGGAAATTCGTCGGCGACCGACGCCAGCCCCTGCTTCATTAGCAGCGCCTTGCGCTGGACATCTTCGAGGAAACCGTCTTCCAGCACGACATCGAGCACGGCGTTGCCGACGGCCATGGCAAGCGGATTGCCGCCGAACGTGGTGCCGTGCACGCCAGCGGTCATGCCGACGGCCGCTTCATCCGTGGCAAGGCAGGCGCCCATCGGGAAGCCGCCGCCAATACCCTTGGCGATCGCCATGATGTCTGGCGTAACACCTGACCATTCATGCGCGAACAGCTTGCCGGTGCGGCCGATGCCGCACTGGACCTCGTCGTAGATCAAGAGCAGGCCGTGCTGTTCGCACAATTGCCTGAGCCGCTTCAGCGACTGCGTCGGCACCGGGCGGATACCGCCCTCGCCCTGCACCGGCTCGATCAGGATCGCGGCCGTCTCCGGCGTGATCGCCTTTTCGGCGGCCTCGATATCGTCGAAGCCAACCTGATCGAAACCTTCGACCTTGGGGCCGAAGCCTTCGAGATATTTGTACTGGCCGCCAGCCGCGATGGTCGCCAGCGTGCGGCCATGGAAGGCGCCCTCAAAGGTGATGACGCGGAAGCGCTCGGGATGTCCTTTGACGAAATGGTAGCGCCGCGCCGTCTTGATCGCGCATTCCAGCGCCTCGGCGCCGGAATTGGTGAAGAACACCTTGTCGGCGAAGGTGGCGTCGGCCAGCCGCTCGCCAAGCCGGCTCTGCCCCGGAATCTCATAGAGGTTGGAAACATGCCAGAGCTTGGCGGCCTGCTCGGTGAGTGCGGCGACCAGATGCGGATGGCTGTGGCCCAGCGAATTGACGGCGATGCCGCCGGCGAAATCGAGATATCGCTCGCCCTTGTCGGTAATCAGCCATGTGCCTTCCCCGTGGTCGAAGGCCAGGGGTGCGCGAGCAAAGGTCTCGTAAAGCGCCGAACCGCTCATTATATGCGTCTCCGGTACCGGAAAATCAAAAAAGCCGCCAAAGCGGCGGCCTGTGCGGCTTATCCCGTTTTTCGGCCATGAAGTCAACGAAAACGTCGCGTAGTGGCGCGCGGCAAGCCCTCCGACGGGACGCCGGCTCATCAGCGACCGGGCAAGTTGGGGAAAACCGAAAAAACCGATTCGTGTTGCACTTGGGACTCTTGTCACCGAGTCAGCGCATAGAGTAGTTGTAGTTGAGAAATAACTAGATTTCGTGCGGCGGACCTAATCACCAGATATATGTGGTGTCTGCCCCGGCAAATGTTGCCGGGTCGGGAGAAGGATTCCGATTGCCGCACGCTTAGAGGAGCGCGGTCTCATGAACTGGACTGACGAGCGGGTAGAACTCTTGAGAAAACTGTGGTCGGAGGGTCTGAGCGCAAGCCAGATTGCTGCGCAGCTTGGAGGGGTCAGCCGCAACGCGGTCATCGGGAAGGTGCATCGGCTGAAACTGTCGGGCCGCGGACGCTCGACCGCCACACCGGCACGCCAGAAGAAGGCAGCGCAAGGATCGACCGTCCAGAAATCGGTATCACGCGCTGCAACCACGGCACGCCATGTCACGACATCGATCGGCGCGACCGCCTTGCAGACGCAGTTCGACGCCGAACCCGTGGCACGCCATTACATCCGTCCGGTTGAGAATGTCGTGCTGCCGATCTCGCGGCATCTGCAACTGGTCGAGCTGACCGAGCGAACCTGCAAATGGCCGAACGGTGACCCGCTTTCAGAGGACTTCCATTTCTGCGGCAACGAAGCCGCCGAAACCGGACCCTACTGCAAATATCACGCCCGCGTGGCGTTCCAGCCGGCATCGGAGCGGCGGCGGAGTCGCTGAGCGAATAGCGAATAGCGAATAGCGAATAGCGAATAGCGAATAGCGAATAGAAACGGCTTGCCTTCCGTCACAGGAAGCAAGCCGTTTTTGTGTTCGCTATTCGCTACTCCCTATTCGCTCTCTTCTCACAGCCAACCGTTCTTCCTGAACCGCCAGTAGAGAAACGTGCAGATCAGCGCGATCGCGGTCAGCACCACCGGGTAGCCGTACTCCATCTTCAGTTCCGGCATACTGTCGAAGTTCATGCCGTAGATGCCGGCGAGCGCCGTCGGCACCGCCAGGATGGCGGCCCATGAGGCGAGTTTCTTGGTGTTGGCCGTTTCCTGACTCTGGCCGACCAGGAGGCTGGCCTCGAAAGCGAACGCCAGCACTTCGCGCAGGCTGTCGATCTTCTCCTGGACGGTGCGGATGTGGTCGGTCACGTCGCGGAACAGCGGGTGCATGGCGGTATGTATCTGCGGCAGCTCGGCGCTGGTCAGCCGTCGGCAGACTTCGACCAGCGGAAGCGCGGCATTGCGCAGGCGCAGGAGATCGCGGCGCAGCATATAGAGCCGTTCGATGTCGGGAGCGGTCATCGGCTTCAGCAGAACCTTGTCCTCGATCGCCTCGACTTCGTCCTCGATCTGCTCGAGCACCGGCATGTAATTGTCGACGATGAAATCGAGAATGGCATAGAGGACGAAATCCTCACCCTTGGCCAGCGAGTGCGGGCAGCTTTCCCAGTGCTGACGAACGGCGGCATAGGACGTCGAGGGACCGTGCCTGACGCTGACGATGTAGCCTGAGCCGACAAACAAATGGGTCTCGCCGAAGGTGACCCGACCGTCGATCAACTGCGCGGTGCGGGCGACGATGAACAAGGCGTCGCCATATTGCTCGATCTTCGGCCGCTGGTGCGGGTGCTCGGCATCCTCGATCGCCAGCTCATGCAGGTGAAACTGCGCCTGGACGCGCAGCAACAGGTTACGGTCGGGCTCCAACAGGCCGATCCACACGACATGACCGGATTTCTTTGCCCATTCGCCGGCTTCCTCGATGGGAATGTCGGCGATGCGGCGCCCCGCCGTGTAGACGCCGCAAGCGATAATGCCGGATATCGGCCCAGGCGCCGGGGTCAGGTTCCGAACATTTTCCATCACGACCTCCCGGAGCAAATCCACGGACGAGGATAGAAGCAAAGCCCGGAAAGCTTAGCGTAAATCGGGTGACGGTTCGAGAGGCGCGTTCACTTCACCGGCTGCGTCTCGGAAAGACTGATTTTGTCGGTCTTGTCACCCTTGGGCCGCTCAGCCGGCAACTGATCGCCGGTGACGATGTAATAGATGGTCTCGGCGATGTTGGTGGCGTGATCACCGATACGCTCGATGTTCTTGGCACAAAACAGCAGATGCGTGCAGGGCGTGATGTTGCGCGGATCTTCCATCATGTAGGTCAGCAATTCGCGAAACAGCGATGTGTACATGGCGTCGATCTGGTCGTCACGATCGCGCACGAAGCCGATTTTCTCCACCGCGCGAGACGCGTAGACGTCGAGCACTTCCTTCAGCTGGGTCAACGCCAGGGTGGACAGAGCCTCGAGGCCGCGGAACAGGCTGGTCGGCTGGCGTCCATCGGTGACGGCGACCACCCGCTTGGCAACGTTCTTGGCGAGATCGCCAACCCGCTCGAGGTCGGCGGAGATGCGAATGGTCCCGACGATCTCGCGCAAATCCGCCGCCATCGGCTGACGCTTGGCAATGATGATGATGGCCTTGTCGTCGATTTCGCGCTGGCCCTCGTCCAGTACGGTATCGTCGCGGATGACCTTCTGGGCAAGGCCTGGGTCGGCATTGACGAGAGCGGTAACCGCCTGCTCGACCATGCGCTCGGCATGGCCTCCCATCGCGGCGATGCGCTTCGACAGATATTTCAACTCCTCGTCATAAGCGCTGACGATGTGCACGGACTGCATGGCAAAATGCCTTCCCACGGGGTGTTTTGATTTTGAGTCGTTTCCTCGAATCCCCGCTGATACGCTAGCCGGATGACAGAAAAAAGAAACAGTCCCTTTGAATTAGGGCGATATCAGTGAGTCGGCAAATGAACCGAGAATGCCGCGCCGTTGCCGACTTCGGACTTGATCGAAAGCCGGGCGTTGTGGCGCGTCAGTATATGCTTGACGATCGACAGGCCGAGGCCGGTACCCTTCTGGGTCCGGCTGGTCTCGACGTCGACGCGGTAGAAGCGCTCGGTAATGCGCGGAATGTGCTCCTCGGGAATGCCAGGGCCAAAGTCCCTGATCGTTACGTCGATGCCCGGCTCTGATCCGGCATCGCTATGCACTATGGATACAACCACGCGCCCACCCGACTGCCCGTATTTGCAGGCGTTTTCCAGGAGGTTCTCGAAAACCTGGAAAAGCTCATCGCGATCGCCAGGCACATGAAGCGGCCCATCGGCGTAGTGCCGCTCGATGGCAACGGCGTTTTCGCTGGCCAGCGGTCCGAGCGAGTCGATGACGCTGTCGACTGTCTGCCGCAGATCCACCTCGGTTCCCGGCTTCAGATAGGGTTTCATCTCGAGCCGCGACAGCGACAACAAATCGTCGATCAGACGCGCCATGCGACCGGTCTGGCTCTGCATGATCTGCAGAAACTGGTCGCGCGCCGCCGCGTCGTTGCGGGCTGGCCCGCGCAGCGTTTCGATAAAGCCGGCGATTGAGGCGAGCGGCGTGCGCAGTTCATGGCTGGCATTGGCAATGAAATCGGCGCGCATGCGGTCGATCCGGCGTGCTTCGCTCTGGTCCTTGAACACCAGCACATAGAGATCGGTGGCGTGACCGACCGAGGACACACTCACCCGGTAGGCCCGTTCGACCGGCAGCTTCTCCATGTAGTCGACGACATCGGAGGCGATATCGCCCGACAGTACGCCATCCAGCAGGGTCTGCATCTCCGGCGCCCGGAATTTCAGCGACAGCGACATGCCTGGCGCGATGCCACCGAAGGCGGCGAAGGCGGCGGCGTTGGCATGGACGATGGTGGCGGTCCGGTCGAAGATGATCAGCGGATCGGCGACGGCGGCGGCCAGATATTCACCAGAGAGCCGCTGCAGGCCGATGGCCTCGATGGCAACGCCGCTGCCGGTGGATTGGCGCGCGCCGGTGGCCGGCAGTATTGCCGCTGCAAGCAGCAACAGCAGCGCCGCGAGGACGACATAGGCTGAAATCCCGGCCAAGGCATAGACGGCGACGACTGCGGTGACGCCGGCCGCAAGCTGCCAGCGGCTATGCCACAGCCGTGCCGCCATGGTTTGCGTGATGCCTCTCTGCTCTGTATCCAGGTCAGCCATTCGCTCGTGGACCTGCCCCCATGTCTTCGCACCCGGTCGCACGGTGGCGGAAAACTTCCACTAGACCGCTTGCCGCATGACCCCGAAAATCGGGAATCGATTTTCGGAAAGGATCATGCGCAAATTAAAAGTGCTACAGCGTCCTTTGCGCATCCAAACGGACGCGCGGCGCTGTAGTGGCTCCCCATAGCATGAGTCCGGAAGCTGGAAAGGGTTCGTCTCGATGAAAAAAGCCAAGGAAAGTCCCGCCGCGCCAACTTCGGGGCCGCTGAAGATCAGGATCGGCGGCAAGGAGAGGGAGTTCGACATCGAAAATCCCGTGCTTCCCGACTGGGTCGAGGACAACAAGCTGATCGCTGGCGGCTATCCCTACGACAAGAAGATGAAAAGCGACGAGTATGACGAGATGCTCGAGAAGCTGAAGATCGAGCTGGTCAAGGCGCAGGCCTGGCTGCAGTCGACCGGCAAACGGGTGATGGCGCTGTTCGAGGGTCGCGATGCTGCAGGCAAGGGCGGCACGATCTTCGTGGTGCGCCAGTACCTCAATCCGCGCACGGCACGCAACGTGGCGCTGACCAAGCCGACCCCGACCGAGCTTGGGCAATGGTACTACCAGCGCTATGTCGACCACTTCCCGACTTCAGGCGAATTCGTCACCTTCGACCGCTCCTGGTACAACCGCGCCGGTGTCGAGCCGGTGATGGGTTTCTGCACCCCGCAGCAGCACGAGCAGTTTCTTGAGGAGACGCCGCATTTCGAGCGGATGATCTCCAACGAGGGCATCCACTTCTTCAAATTCTGGCTGAACATCGGCCGGGAAACGCAGCTCGAGCGCTTCCATGACCGTCGCTACAGCCCGCTGAAGAGCTGGAAGTTTTCGCCCATCGACGTTGCAGGCATCACCAAGTGGGACGACTACACCAAGGTGCGCGACACCATGTTCGAGCGCACCCACAAGGAATTCGCGCCGTGGATCATCGTACGGGCCAATGACAAGCGGCGCGCGCGGCTGGCGATCATGCGGCGCATCCTGTCGTCTCTGCCCTATGAGGGGCGCGATCTCGAAATCATCGGCAAGGAAGACAAGAAGATCATCGGCGAAGGGCCGTCATTCCTCGGCAAGCAGGATTGACGCTTCCGCGCCGCGCGGCCTTGGCCGCGCGGCGCGTTCCTTGAGGCTTTCGCTCAGGCCGCGAGCCGGGCGATGCGTTGCAATCGCCGCAGCGTGGTGTCGTCCTGCAGCGCCTGCTGGAAAAGCGAAATCTCCTGATCGATGCGGTCGCAGAGGGCCTCGGTGTTCCCTTTCAGCAGGCCGCGCGTCTGCAGCAGGGCTGCGACCGGCTTCTTGACAAGCTGTCTCGCCCGGCCGAGCGCCGCTTCCTCGACGGTGCCGCCCGGCACGATCTCGGCGACGAGGCCGAGCGCCCTGGCGTCCTCGGCGCGAAGCGTGTCGCCGAGGCAGAAGAAGCGGAAGGCACCGGCATAGCCGAGCTTCTGCGGCGCCAGGATGCTGGTCGCCGCGTCCGGCACCAGGCCGAAATCGACGAACGGCACCCTGAACGTGCTCTCATCGGACGCGATCACCATGTCGCAATGGAACAGGATGGTGCAGCCGACACCGACAGCATCGCCGTCAACGCAGGCAAGGATGGGCTTGGGAAACGTCGCCAGCGTGCGGAACAGGTCGGTGACGGCGGCAATCAGTTTCTGGTGCTTGGTGGCGTCGAGGAATTCGGAGAAGTCGCCGCCCAGACAGAAACAGCCTGCCAGGCCGCGCAGCACGACGACGCGAACCTCCTCATTGTCGGCGGCTTCATGGAAGGTCCTTGCCAGGCTTTCGTAGGCTCTCCTGTCCAGCACCGGCCGGCCGTCGCTCGACGACACGGTGACGACCAGCGTGTGGTTGCGAAGTTCAGGTTGCGGGTGTGTGCTCATGGCTGTCTCCGATCTCATGACGCACGCCTTTGCCCGAGCATGTCGGGATATCCCCTGGCCAGCACGGGAGCAAAATGATTGCGGCGCGACCGCACCACATCGAGGGTGTGTTCGTTGAAGGTCAGCAAGGTGGCGACGACCTGCTGGTTGCCATAGGTGCGCTGATAGCCCAGCGGGGTCGCCAGGAAATGCAGTTGCAAGGCGCGCAGCACCCACATCGGCTCGAACTCGATGATCACCTTGTCGACGCCGCGCTTCAGCCCCCACTCGACGAAACCGGCAATCAGTTCGGTGCCGACGGTCGAAACGCCACGACGGCCATCACGAAAACCGGGAGCCACCGCGTAGCGGGTCAATTCCCAGATGTTTGGACCCGATGGCGGCGTTCCTTCGGAAAGATCGGTCAAGACCTCGGTCAGCAGATGTGGCCGCGTCGTCGGCAACATCCTCTGATAACCCGCCACTTCACCGCCCCTGATGACGATCTGATGGACCGCCTCGTCGTGATCGAACTGGTCAAGTTCGAGCCCGTCGGGACGCCTGAGGTCATCCCACCCCATCTCTTCGACGAATATCTTGTAGCGCAACCGATGGACGGCCTCCCAAAGGTCGGGACGTTCCATCAATTCCTGGGTTGTAAGGGAAAAAAGCATTCCGCCGTCTCCTGCGTTCAGAGGAAGATACGGCCGTGCTTTGATGAGAAAATTGCGTGATCGCGTAGGCAAAAATTCCAGGTCGGCACGGCCGACCTAACTAATGTAGCCGCGCCGTATCGCTTCCGCGACGGCCTGCACCCTGTTGACGGCACCTAGTTTGCTTTTGGCGTTAAGAAGATGTTTCTCCGAGGTGTGTTCGGAAATGCCGAGGATTTGCGAAATCTCCCATTCGGACTTGCCGACGGCGGCCCATTGCAGGCATTCGCGCTCGCGCGGCGTCAGCACGATATGATCGATGGTGTTGCTCGCCATGGTGTGGAGTTGCATGGCGCGGCCAACCGCATAGGTCGAGACCAGCGACACCTGGCCAAATTCGGCGGCGGACAATTCCACAGCCTCGCCGCCGAGCGACACCATGACGATCTGGCCGTCAAGCGTGATCAACGGAAAGGCCAATCCATCACGCAGTTTGAAGGCGCCGGCATCGCCCATCACCTCGCCGCTGCTCTTGTCTATGCGGATGCCCTGCGACGCCTCGTGCCACTGGAAGGGCGCCTGCAACTGTTTCATATGGCTGACGACCGGGTCATGATCGACATAGTTGCGCGCGACATAGCGCTCCAGCCATTCGCCCGGCCAATCGCAGAGAAGCACATGCTGCTTTTGCTGGCCGGCCGGCGTGCCTGGCTGCGGTACGGTTCCCGCCATCAGCGCGGTGAGGCCGAAATCCGATGTTATGCCCAGCAGCCTTTCACAGACCGCCGCCGCCGTTGCGGCGTGCTGCAGTTGGTCTATGTATTCCAGCGTGCGATCGAACTGACCCATCGCAACATCAACCCCATGTTGCCTCGTGCATTGCGGCCAATGATGCGTGCCTGATTTACACTTCGCCACCGACCACGGATTGCAAATCGCATACTTATTTTGTGGCTTCCCTCACCGAGGCGGCCGAAGCTGATTTGCAAACCGGCTAAATCATATCCTGAAATCGGCGGGTTGAAATCAAAAACCATTGTGCCTGTACCATTTTCGTACCAAAACCGGTGCGAGCACGACTGTGGCGGAGTTTTATCTTGGCGTTCCGGTGGAGGTCCTTCGCCCTTGCGATGCTGATCGGCTTGCTGTCGTTCGCCGACGGCGCGCGCGCCGCGGCGCCTCAGGTTCCGGTGCTGTGGGATGCCAAGGAGCGGCTGCCCAAGCCAGACCTTTCGACGCTGCCCCGGCTGAGGTTCCTGACCACCACGGACTTCCCGCCCTTCAACTTCCTCGACGGTGCGGGAAAGCTGTCCGGCTTCCATATCGATCTGGCACGCGCCATCTGCGCCGAGCTTGGCATTGTTGAAAAATGCCAGATCCAGGCCCTGCCCTGGGCCGAGCTGGAAGGCGCACTGCGGAAAGGCGAAGGCGAGGCGATCATCGCCGGCATCGCCGCAACACCGGAATCGCGCGCGACCTACGCCTTCTCACGCTCCTATCTGCAGTTTCCGGCGCGCTTCATCATGCCGAAAGGCAAGGCGCTGACCGAGCCCATCTTTGACAAATTGCACGGCAAGCGTGTCGGCGTAATATCAGGCTCGGCGCATGAACGCATGCTGCGCGACTATTTCAACACGGTTCAGGTCGTCCCTTTCGACAGGCCGGAGGACCTCTATGCCGATCTCAAGGCCGGCAAGGTCGACGCCGCCTTCGGCGACGGCATGCGCCTGGCCTTCTGGCTGGGCGGCTCGGACGCGGCGGGCTGCTGCCGCTTTGCCGGCGGGCCCTATCTGGCGCCCGAATATCTGGGATCGGGCATGGCCATCGCCACCAAAGCGGACAATCCGGCGCTGGCCGCCGCGATCGATTACGCGCTGCAGGAGATTTCGATGAAAGGCACGTTCGCCGAATTTTATCTGCGCTATTTCCCGGTCAGCTTTTTCTGATCCGGTTCCGGTCGGCTTTGCCGGCCTGACCTGAACCTCAACAGCGCCCGGCCAAGAACTCAGGTCAGCGTGCGCAGCCGCGCCTTGGCCGCGCGGCCGATGGCAGCAACCGTCAGCGTGTCGAGATCGAGCTGACGCCGGATCAGCTGCAGCACCCGCACCTCTTCCATGCGCATTTCGAGGTCGACGGCGGCAACCTCGAAGGCGGCGGCATAGGCGGTGTCGCGCAGCCGCTCAGGCAAGACCTCGGCGACTTCAGCCAGCACGCCTTCCAGCCCATCCTTTTCGTGCAGGCGCTTCTGGCAGTCCTGGGCAACGCCGACCAGCCTGTCGTGGTTGAAGTCCTCGAACACCGGCCAGGAGCGGACGACCTCGCCGATCCGCGCCAGTTCGACATCGGTCATGTCGCGGTCGGAGGCCGAGGTGATGACCATCAGATAGATCAGGGCTTCATGAGGTGTCGGCAATTTTTTCTCCTTGAACCGGGCCTCGAAGTTAGGAACGCCCATTCTGCACCGCAAGGAAAAAGCGCCGCACGCGTTGACGCTCCGGCGCTGCACGCCTAGAGACCGGTTGAAAACCTTGCCGCGGCCCGCCTTCGGGCCGGCAAATGATTTGGAAACTGTGACATGGCGGGATCAAACATCATCGATCTCAACCCCGAACTGTTGGCGGCCGCGACCGAAAGCAAGGCGTGGCCCTTCGAAGAGGCCAAAAAGATCATCGAGCGCTACAAAGGCGCCGACTTCCCGCAAACAATCCTGTTCGAGACCGGCTACGGGCCGTCCGGCCTGCCGCATATCGGCACGTTCGGCGAGGTGGCGCGCACGTCGATGGTGCGCCATGCTTTCCGCGTCCTGACGCAGGACAAGGTCGCGACCAAGCTTCTGTGCTTTTCCGACGATATGGACGGCATGCGCAAGATACCCGACAGCGTGCCGGACCGCGCCGCACTCGAGCCTCATCTGCACAAGCCGCTGTCGTCGGTCCCCAACCCCTTCGGCGGCGACTATGCGAGCTTCGCCGACCACAACAACGCGATGCTTTGCCGCTTCCTCGATACGTTCGGCTTCGACTACGAGTTCGCCAGCGCGACGCAATACTACAAGTCCGGCCGTTTCGATGCGATGCTCAAGCGCGCCGCCGAACGCTATGAGCAGATCATGGCGGTGATGCTGCCGACGCTCGGACCCGAGCGGCAGGCGACCTACAGCCCGTTCCTGCCGATCTCGCCGAAGAGCGGCCGCGTGCTTTACGTGCCGATGAAGCATGTCGACGCCAAGGCCGGCACCATCACCTTCGACGACGAGGGCACCGAGACCACGCTTTCGATCACCGGCGGCCGCGTGAAGCTGCAGTGGAAGCCGGATTTCGGCATGCGCTGGGCAGCGCTTGGCGTCGATTTCGAAATGTTCGGCAAGGACCACCAGACCAATGCGGTGGTCTACGACCGCATCTGCAACATTCTGGGCGGACGGGCGCCGGAGCATTTCGTCTACGAACTGTTCCTCGATGAGAACGGCCAGAAGATTTCGAAGTCGAAAGGCAACGGGCTGACCATCGACGAGTGGCTGACCTATGCGCCGACCGAAAGCCTGGGGCTCTACATGTACCAGCGGCCGCGGCAGGCCAAGAAGCTGTATTTCGACGTCATCCCGCGGGCCGTGGACGAATACTATACGTTCCTCGCCGCCTATCCCCGGCAGGACTGGAAGGAACGGCTGGGCAACCCGGTCTGGCATATGCATGACGGCAACCCGCCCGCGATCGACATGCCGGTGCCGTTCTCGCTGCTGCTCAATCTGGTCAGCGCCTCCAACGCGCAGAACAAGGATGTGCTGTGGGGGTTCATTTCACGTCATACGCAAGGCGTGACGCCAACGACGCATCCCGAGCTCGACCGGCTGGTCGGCCATGCGATCCGCTATTTCGACGATTTCGTGAAGCCGACGAAAACGTTCCGGCCCGCCGACGAGATCGAGCGCGAGGCGCTGGCAGCCCTCGACACGGCGCTTGGCGCGCTGCCGGCCGACGCCAATGGCGAAGCGATCCAGAACGCCTCGCTCAACGTCGCGCGCAGGATCGAACGCTACCAGGATCATTCCAAGCAGAGCCCGGAGGGTGGCCCCGGCGTATCGGGCGCCTTCTTCCAGATGATCTATCAAGTGCTGATCGGCCAGGAGCGCGGCCCGCGCTTCGGCTCGTTCGCAGCGCTCTACGGCGTTGCCGAGACACGTGCGCTCATTGAGCGGGCGCTGGCTGGTCAGCTGGCTTGAGCACGCCGTCGTCCTCTCCCAGGATCGAACCCGGCGCCTGAGGGGCCGGGCGTGGCGCGGCCGGCATTGCCGGCATGCCGGACAGATCGGGCGCCGATCCGAAAATGCCCTTCTTCGCCGTGCGTGCCTTGTCGCCGGCCTCGATATAGGGGCCGCCCCTGGCGGCGCGCGCCCAGCCGTTGTCGACCAGCCATTGGCCGACATCCTGCTTGCCGATCCGGCATTCGGCGGCGATCAGGTCGCGGCCGCCCTCGGGCGGCACCGTGCAGACCACCGCGCGACCGCGCAGGAAGGCGCGGAACGCCGTCCGCGCACGGACGCCGCATGGCCAGGTTTTGCCGTCCTCGCTGCAGGTCTCGTCCTGCCTGACGATGTCGATGCCGGAAACCGCGACCGAGTAGCCCTTAGCCTCGATCAGGCCGGCGGCCGGGGCAATCGGCTGGAACAGCTTGGTGCCGTTCCAATCGTCGGGCATTTTCGGCTTGGGCGGCACGGCCAGCGCGAGCTTGCTCAACGGCTCGCGCGGCTCGACCCGTTCAAGCCCCTCGGCGGGCAGTTCCGGGGGCGCGACGATTTCGGGATCGATCGCCCTCGAATGCGGCGCCGGCTTTGGCGGCTGCGGGGCTGCTATGGCCGATGTGGCCGGCTCCTGCGGCACCGTCCCGGCAGCCTGCTGCGCCATCGTATCGGCGCCCGGATCAAGCTGGTCCACCGTGATGACGCTTTCACTCCCTTTCAACGTGCGACCGCCAGTGACGACCATGGCCGCCATCACAGGGACCATCAGAACCGCCAGCGCATGATGGAGAAGCCGCACCAGCCGGACCTATTGGCTTGCCCAGACAATCCGCGCCACCCACTCGACATCGCGCATGGGAATGTCGCGGTCGGGATGATCGGGATTGAGCGAGACCAGCGCAATCGACTTGACGGTCTGGCGCTCGAGCACCTTGGCCATCACCTCGCCTGATGTGGTCTTGACGACGACGCGATCGCCCTTGCGGGTGACGGCGCCCGGTTCGACGATGAGGACGTCGCCATTGCGGTAGAGCGGCAGCATGGAATCGCCTTGCACCTGCAGCGCGTAGGAACTCTCGGTCGATTGCGCCGGCAGTTCGATCAGATCCCAACCCTGCCCGACTGGAAAGCCGGCATCGTCGAAGAAGCCGCCGGCGCCGGCTTGGGCAAAGCCGAGCAACGGCACGGAGCTTCTGCGGGCGACCGAAGCGGCATGGCTGGTCGAAGCACCATTGCTGATCCCGGGCCGGCCTTCGATCAGACCGGTGAATTCGTCGAGTGAGGCGCCCGTCGCCTCGATGATCTTGGCCAGCGATTCGGTCGAGGGCCAGCGTGGTCGGCCATCCGACGACAAACGCTTCGACTTGTTGAAGGCAGTGGAATCGAGCCCCGCACGCTTGGCCAAACCCGAGGCCGATAGCGAATAACGCTTGGCAAGAGCATCGATGGCAGCCCAGACTCGGTCGTGCGAGAGCATGCTCGCTCTCCTTCGGTGCAGGAAAAAATACCTTTCCCTTCTAGTCTTGGAATGTCGTTTTGTCCACCGGTCGTGGAGTGGTTGCAAACGTTTCCGTCGATCACGGAAAGTCCGACTACCGGGATCGACCGACACCCTTGGCCAAGCTGCGCAGACCCTGGTGTGATGTCATGAAAATCCGCTCCGTTTGCGTCGGTGGCCGCGGGTTCACGGCACGACCAAGTGCCGCAACGACCTCGCCAATCTCAAGAAAGTTGCGAGCCTTGCGATCGTAGACGCCGGCTGTCGTCAGGATCAACGCGGCCGTCTCGCCATTGTCGAGGACGAAGCGGTGCTTGCCTACAACTTGGGTGCCTTCCCAGGTCTCGATCGAGGACACCACTTCGAAGCGGCGCCACAGCCTGATCTCGCGTGCATAGACCGCTTGCAGTCCGCCCATCATCGGCGCCCAGCCATTCTTCCTTGCCAGCGTGATGAGGCCTGCACGAACAAACAGGTCGATGCGGCCGAGATCGGCCAGCATCATGTAGCGCGCATTGTTGAGATGGATGTTGAAATCGATGTCGGTCGGCAGGCAGCGGAAAGCCAGCCGGCCTTCGCCGCCCATCAGATAGGGGCCACGGCTGTGTGCCGTGGCCATCATGCGCACCATGCGCGCCCAGACATACATTACAGCGCCCCATGTCCTCTTGGACGCGCAAAGGTCGCTGCAAGACGCTTGATTTTGCCCATGCGTCAGGCTGCCTGCTTCACGTCGCCTTTCGCATAGGGATCGAAGCGCTGGTAGAAGGTCTCGCCTTTCTCGGCCATGTCGAGCAGCAGCTTGGGTGCCTTGAACTCGGCGCCGTATTTCTTCTGCAGGTTCTTGGCGATCTTGACGAACGCCTTGGCGCCGATGCCGTCGATGTAGGACAGCGCACCGCCGGTGTAGGGTGCGAAGCCGAAAGCGAGGATCGAGCCGACATCGGCCTCGCGCGGGTCGGTGACGATGCCTTCTTCCATCACCCGCGCCGCTTCCAGCGCGATGGTGACCAGCAGCCGCTGCTGCAGTTCCCCATAATCGACCTTCTCGGGTGCAAGCTGCGGATAGAGCTCCCTAAGGCCCGGCCACAGCTTCTTCTTGGCGGGCTTTGCCGGGTAATCGTAAAAACCCTTGCCGTTCTTGCGGCCGAAGCGGCCGTGATCGTCGACCATGGCGTTGATCAGCGCCATCTGCTTCGGATCGACCGCCTTGTCGCCCAGATCCCTGATGGTCTGCTTCATGATCTTCTGGGCAAGGTCGATGGCCGTCTCGTCGGTCAGCGCCAGGGGGCCGACCGGCATGCCGGCCGCCTTCGCTGCATTCTCGATCATCGGCGCGGGAACGCCCTCGATAAGCATCTTGTAGGCTTCCGACATGTAGCGCAGCACGCAGCGATTGACGTAGAAGCCGCGCGTGTCGTTGACGACGATCGGCGTCTTCTTGATGGCGCGAACGAAGTCGATGGCGGTGGCCAGCGCCTTGTCTCCGGTCTTCTTGCCCAAAATGATCTCGACCAGCATCATCTTGTCGACCGGCGAGAAGAAATGGATGCCGATGAAATTCTTCGGCCGCGCAGAATTCTTCGCCAGGCCGGTGATCGGAATGGTCGAGGTGTTCGACGCGAAGATCGCCGATGGCTTCAGCACGGCTTCCGCCTGTTCGGTGGCGCTCTTCTTCACGCTCGAATCCTCGAAAACGGCCTCGACCACCAGATCGCAGCCGGCAAGGTCGGCATAGTCCGCCGTCGGTGTGATCAGCGACAGCAGTTTGTCCTTGTCCTCCGGCTTGGCGCGGCCCTTCTTGACCTGATCCGAGATCAGGCTGTCGGAATGCGCCTTGCCCTTGGCAGCCGACTCCAAATCACGGTCGAGCAGCACCACCGGGATGCCGGCCTTGGCAGTGACATAGGCGATGCCCGCGCCCATGAAGCCGGCGCCGAGAATGCCGATCTTCTTGAACTTGGTTTCGGGCACGCCGGCCGGGCGGCGGGCGCCCTTGTTCAGTTCCTGCAGCGACACAAACAACGAGCGGATCATCGCGGCCGCTTCCCTGGTCTGCATGATCTCGGTGAAATAGCGCTGCTCGATGCGCAAACCGGTGTCGAACGGCACCAGCAGGCCTTCATAGACGCATTTGAGGATCGCGGCGGCGGCCGGATAGTTGCCGTAAGTCTCGCGACGCAGGATGGCGATGGCCGGCGGCCACAGATTGAAGCCGGCGGGCGAATAGATCTGGCCGCCGGGCAGCTTGAAACCTTTCTCGTCCCAAGGAGCGACCGGCTTCAGGCCATTCCTGATCATCGCCTTGGCGGTCTCGACGAGCCTGGCCGGCTCGGCGATCTCATGGATCAGGCCCATAGACTTGGCCTTCTGCGGCGACAGTGTCTGGCCCGAGGTCAGCATCTGCAGCGCCTGCTGCTGATCGGTCAGCCGCGGCACGCGCTGGGTGCCGCCGGCGCCCGGGAAGATGCCGATCTTCACCTCGGGAAGCGCCATCTTCACCTTGTCGCTATCGGCGGCGACACGGCCGTGGCAGGCGAGCGACAATTCGAAGGCGCCGCCCATGCAGGTGCCGTTGATCGCCGACACCCACGGCTTTCCGCAAGTTTCCAGCTTGCGGAACAGGCCGGTCATCATGCCGGCATTGTCGAACAGCGCCTTGGTCGCCCTTTCGGCGTCCTTGCCCTTTTCCGCGGCGAAGGTCGTCAGCATCTTCTGCAGCAGGGTGATGTCGGCACCGCCGGAGAAGGTGTCCTTGCCGGAGGTGATCACTGCGCCCTTGATGGCGGCGTCACCAGCCACCTTGTCGACAATGGCGTTCAATTCTCGCATCGCCTCTTCGGTGAAAACGTTCATCGAGCGGCCAGGCATGTCCCAGGTGACCAGCGCAATGCCGTCGGCGTCGATGTCGAGGGTGAAATTGGTGTAGCTCATCGTTTCTCTCCCCGTCAGACGCGTTCGATGATGGTTGCGGTTCCCATGCCGGCGCCGATGCACAGCGTCACCAGAGCGGTGTTGAGATCGCGGCGCTCGAGTTCGTCCAGCACCGTGCCGAAGATCATCGCGCCGGTGGCGCCGAGCGGATGACCCATGGCGATAGCGCCGCCATTGACGTTGATCCTGTGGTGATCGATGTCGAACGCCTGCATGTAGCGCAGCACCACCGAAGCGAAGGCTTCGTTGAGCTCGAACAGGTCGATGTCCGAGAGCTTCATCTTGGCGCGCTTCAACAGCTTCTCGGTGACGTCGACCGGGCCGGTCAGCATCAGCACCGGATCGGAGCCGATGTTGGCGAAGGTACGAATGCGCGCGCGCGGCTTCAGCCCCATCGCCTTGCCGGCTCTCTTCGAACCGAGCAGCACGGCGGCGGCGCCGTCGACGATGCCGGACGAATTGCCGGCATGATGGACGTGATTGACCTCTTCCACCTCGGGATGCTTCTGCACGGCGACGGCATCGAAGCCGCCCATTTCGCCTGGCATGACGAAGGACGGGTTGAGCGAGGCCAGCGACTGCATGTCGGTCGACGGACGCATATGTTCGTCATGGTCGAGGATGGTCAGGCCGTTCTGGTCCTTGATCGGGATGACGGAATTCTTGAAGCGGCCATCGGCCCAGGATTTGGCGGCGCGCTTCTGGCTCTCGACCGCATAGGCGTCGACGTCGTCTCTGCTGAAGCCGTATTTGGTGGCGATCAGGTCGGCCGAGATGCCTTGCGGCACGAACCAGCCGGGCAGGCCTACGGACGGATCCATGAACCAGGCACCGCCGGAGGCGCCCATGCCGACACGCGACATCGATTCGACGCCGCCGGCAATGACGATCTCATCGGCGCCCTGCGCGATCTTGGCGGCGCCGAAATTGATGGCGTCGAGCCCGGAAGCGCAGAAGCGTGAGATTTGCATGCCGGGCGCCTTGGTGTCGTAGCCGGCCTCGAAGGCAGCGGCGCGCGGAATGACCGAGCCGGCTTCGCCGACCGGATCGACGCAGCCGAAGATGATGTCATCGACAGTGCCGGTGTCCAGCCCATTGCGGTCGCGCAGCGCTTCACGCGTCTTGGCGGCAAGCCGCACCGCCGGCACCTCGTGCAGCGAGCCATCCTTCTTGCCCTTGCCGCGCGGTGTGCGCACAGCGTCATAGACATAAGCTTCAGCCATTTGCTTGCTCCTTGGGTTTGCCTGATGTCGCTCTCAGAGAGAGCGGCCGATCAGCAATTTCATGATCTCGTTGGTGCCGCCGTAGATGCGCTGGACGCGGGCGTCGCGGAACATGCGGGCGATCGGGTATTCATTCATGTAGCCATAGCC
Source organism: Mesorhizobium sp. M7A.F.Ca.MR.148.00.0.0 (assembly GCF_003997735.1). Lineage (NCBI taxonomy): Bacteria > Pseudomonadati > Pseudomonadota > Alphaproteobacteria > Hyphomicrobiales > Phyllobacteriaceae > Mesorhizobium > Mesorhizobium sp. M7A.F.Ca.MR.148.00.0.0. Next base: position 25,392 of record NZ_RZTB01000039.1, read on the forward strand.
GCCATGCAGTTGAAGGCATTCGTCGACGACTTTTCCCTGCAGGTCGCTGAGCCAGTACTTGGCCATCGACGCGGTCACAGGATCGAGGCCGCCGGCGATGTGGCGGGTGACGCAATCATTGTAGAAGACGCGGCCGACGGTGGCCTCGGTCTTGAGTTCGGCCAGCTTGAACTGGGTGTTCTGGAAATCGATGATCGCCTTGCCGAACGCCTTGCGTTCCTTGACATAATCAATGGTGAGCGCCAGCGCCCGCTCGATCATGGCAATGGCGCCGGTGCCGATCTGCAGCCGCTCCTGCGGCAATTGCTGCATCAGTTGGACGAAGCCCTGCCCTTCCTCATGGCCGAGCAGGTTGGAGGTCGGCACGCGCATGTCGTTGAAGAACAGCTCCGACGTGTCGTTGGCCTTGAGCCCGATCTTGTCGAGGTTACGGCCGCGCTGAAAACCTTCGACCTCGTCGGTCTCGACGACGATCAGCGAGGTGCCCTTGGCACCCTTCTCCGGATCGGTCTTGGTGACGACGATGATGAAGTTCGCAAGCTGGCCGTTGGTGATGAAGGTCTTGGAACCATTGATCTTGTATTGGTTGCCATCCTTCTGCGCCCGCGTCTTGACGCCCTGCAGGTCGGACCCGGCGCCAGGCTCGGTCATGGCGATGGCGCCGATCAGCTCGCCGGTCGCCAGCTTCGGCAGCCATTTCTTCTTCTGCTCCTCGGAGCCATAGTGGAGGATGTAAGGGGCGACGATCGAATTGTGCAGGCCGATGCCGAACCCGTCGACGCCGACATGGCCGATGGCCTCGATGATGGCGCTCTCATGCGCGAAGGTGCCGCCGGAGCCGCCATATTCCTCCGGCATAGAGGCGCAGAGCAGGCCGGCGGAGCCTGCCTTCAGCCAGCTCTCGCGATCGACCATCTCGTTCTTTTCGAACTCGTCGTAGCGCGGCGCGATCTCCTCCGACATGAAGCGATGCGCCATGTCGTAGAGCATGCCGACCTCGTCCGCCGCCCAAGCGGGCTTCGGAAGCCCAAGGATTTCAGCTGGGTTGGTCATGCTGGTATGATACTCCTCCCGACATGCATCATCGAAACTGAGGCCGGCGCACTGCCGCAGCGACCCCTCCCGACCCTTCGGGCCACCCTCCCCTCAAGGGGGAGGAGGACGCCGATCATCTTTAGAACGCTTCCGCCGGCAGTGCCATCAATGTGTCGGCGCCGCTCGAAATGCGGGCGAGATGCGCCGACGTCTCCGGCATGATCCGCTCCATGAAGAAGCGCCCCGTCACGACCTTGTTGTCGTAAAAAGATTGCGCGCCATTGGCGTCCGTCTTGCCAAGTGCCACCTTGGCCATCTGCGCCCACATATAGCCCAGAGCGACCAGGCCGAAGAGATGCATGTAGTCGGTCGAGGCGGCACCGGCATTGTCGGGCTTGGCCATGCCGTTCTGCACCAGCCACATGGTGGCGGCCTGCAAATCGTTGAGACCTTTCTTCAGCGCCTTGGTGAATGGCGCCATCTTCTCGTCGGAGCGGTTCTCCTCGCAGAACTCACCGACTTCCTTGAAGAAGGCCTGCACGGCGCGGCCGCCATTCAGGCCGAGTTTGCGGCCGACGAGGTCGAGCGCCTGGATGCCGTTGGCGCCTTCATAGATCATGGCGATGCGGGCATCGCGCACGAACTGGCTCATGCCATGCTCTTCGATATAGCCGTGACCGCCGAACACCTGCTGCGCCATGACGGCGTGGTCGAAGCCCTTGTCCGTGAGAACGCCCTTGACCACCGGCGTCATCAGGCCGGTGTAGTCGTCGGCGGCCTGGCGGTCCTTGTCGTCGCCGGAACGGTGGGCAATATCGGACTTGATCGCCGTCCACAGCGCCAGCGCGCGGCCGGCCTCGTTGAAGGCTTTCATGGTCATCAGGCTGCGGCGGATGTCGGGATGGACGATGATCGGGTCGGCCTTCTTGTCCGGCGCCTTCGGCCCCGACAATGAGCGGCCCTGCAAACGGTCCTTGGCGTAGGACACGGCGTTCTGGTAAGCGATCTCCGACAGCGAAAGCCCCTGCAGGCCCACACCAAGGCGCGCCTCGTTCATCATCGTGAACATCGCCTTCAGGCCGCCATTGGCCTCGCCGAGCAGCGTGCCCTCAGCCTCGTCATAGTTCATGACGCAGGTCGAATTGCCATGGATGCCCATCTTCTCCTCGATCGAGCCGCAGGAGACGGTGTTCCTGGTGCCCGGATTGCCCGATGCGTCGAGCTTGAGCTTCGGCACGATGAACAGAGAGATGCCCTTGACGCCTTCCGGCGCACCCTCGATGCGGGCCAGTACCAGATGGACGATGTTGTCCGACATGTCGTGTTCGCCGGCCGAGATGAAGATCTTCTGGCCTGAAATTTTATAAGTGCCATCGCCGTTCGGCACCGCCTTGGTCCGCAACAGGCCCAGATCCGTGCCGCAATGCGGCTCGGTCAGGTTCATGGTGCCGGTCCAGGCACCCTCGATCATCCTCGGCAACCATGTTGACTTCTGCTCGTCGGTGCCGTGGGTGATGATCGCGGCGATCGCGCCTTGCGTCAGGCCCGGATACATCATCAAGGACATATTGGCCGAGACCATATATTCGGCGACGGCGGTATGCACGGCATAGGGCAGGCCCTGGCCGCCGAACTCGACTGGTGCGGCCAACCCCATCCAGCCGCCTTCGCGATACTGGTCGAACGCCTCCTTGAAGCCTTTCGGCGTGGTCACCGAGCCATCGTCGTGACGCACACAGCCTTCCATGTCGCCGACACGGTTCAGCGGATGCATGACGTTTTCGGCGAGCTTGGCGCCTTCGGCCAGGATCGCCTCGAGCACATCGGGCGTGGCGTCGGCAAATCCGGGAAGGTTCGAATAACGCTGATAACCCAGAACCTCGTTGAGCACGAACAGCGTATCCTGGACCGGAGCCCTGTATGTCGGCATGTTTTTTCTCCACCCTGCAAACCCGGTCCGAACGCCCCGAAGACAAGCCAGGGGCGGCATGCGGACCCATATTTGGGAGCGGGATAGCAAAAATTGACGTTTGCGTAAACGTCAATTTTTTCGATGCGACAAGATTCCCCGCCCGCTGGAGCTATGAGCGTAGCGGCGCGACGTTGCGCAAGCCAGCGCCGAAAGGCCATGAGAGTGGGCCAGGACAACGAAAAGCCGCGTGGCAGGCCACGCGGCTCGACAGAACTCAGACAATCAGCAGACGACTTGGTCTGCCGCAAATCCGAACGGATTTGTTTTAGCTGGCGGCGCTCGCCTGCGGCGCCGAACGCTCGCTCAGCATCTGGCGCACCGCCGACATCGAGCCGCTCAGCTCGCTGATGGCGTCGTCGATCAGCGCCCTTTGCTTCTGCAGGCGGGCAAGCTGCTTTTCTGACTTGTCCAGCGCGAGCTTGAGCTGCTTGGTGTTTGAACCGGTCGGATCGTAGAGATCCATCATCTGCTTGACGTCACGCAGCGAGAACCCGACCTTGCGGCCAAGCAGGATCAGCTTGAGGCGGGCCTTGTCGCGACGCGTGTAGAGACGGGTCGACCCGTCACGCTGCGGGTTGAGCAGGCCTTTGTCTTCGTAGAAACGCAGCGTGCGCAGCGTCACTCCATATTTCTTCGCCATCTCGCCGATGCGGACGAGGTCCTCGCCGGCTTCGGCAGATATATTGGTATTGGCCGCGGTCTCGCCGGCCGAGATAAGCTTCATGGTCACTGGCTTTCCCCGTCTGGTGGCGTCGCGGTCTCGGACCGTGCGTCGCCTGACTGGAAGCGGGGGCCTGCTTCCAGTCGTGGTTTCAACAAACAAATCGCAAACATGCGCTCAATGCGCCTTTTACGTTTACGTCAATTCTATACCGATTGCCGCATGATGACGCAAGGGCGTTCTGCGCGCCGCCCTTTATGCCGCACCGTCAGGCCGGCAGCCGGCATCCTTTCAATTTCTTAAGTTTGGTTAACGCGTTGTTTACCACGTTGGGGGAAATGTGGGCGCGTCGGCTACCCGTGTTTATCCTGTATCGAATTTTTCACGGTTTTTCGGAGCGCGGGCGAGAGCCCGGGAAGCTCGTCTTCCGCCGCGGCATCGCCGCCGGTCGCCTTCGTTCCGATAGGGACCTGGGGGAACTGGCCGCGAGCCAGCCATTCTGAAAGACGGACGCACCGATGAACAGCAAGCGGTCCTATCTCGACACACTCAATGCCGGCAGGCAGCGCAGGCCGCAGACCACGCTCGAGCAGTTGAACCAGTCGCTGGAGACACTGGAGCAGCGGCTGGAGCGGACGCGCGAGGATCCGGTGGCACGTCCCGAACTCCGCCAACCCGATCCACGCCAATATGGTGCCGATGCGCGCTATCCCGCGGCCCGGCCCGCTGGCCAGCAGCGCTGGTACGAGGATCCGCAGCCCGCGTCGCGACCGAAAAGCCCGATTCAGGGAGCCGCCGCTTTCGAGCAGAACTATCAGGCCATTGCCCGCGACATCGATCGCGTGCGCGGCCAGGAGGACGGCGTTGCCATGGTCGGCAAGATCGCCGGCGAATTGCGCGGCATGCGCGAGGAATTGCGCCACCAGATGACCGCAGGCCTGCAGCGGGAATTCGAAGCGCTGCGCAAGGACATCGAGCGGGCTTTCCAGTCAGGGGCAAGGCCCGGTGCTTCGGCCAAGGGCAGTGCTGAACTCGGCCTTGAGTTCGAGCGGCTTTCGGGCGCCATCCAGACACTGGCCGAGAAGAGCGACGACAGAAGCGTCAACATGCTGCGGCTCGAACTCGAACAGGTCAAAGCCGCACTCGAAACGCTGGCACGCGAAGAGAGCGTGCAGAAGGTCGACCGCCGCTGGGACGATTTCGATCGCCGGTGGACGGCGTTCGAAGACCGCGTCGACGCCGACCAGCGCAAGCGCTCGGACGACCCGGGCCTGTCTGCTCTGACCGCCCGGCTAGAACAGATCAGCAATGCCGTCAACAATTTGCCGGAATCGTTGTCGCTGCGCTCGTTGGAGGAGAAGGTGCGCACGCTTGCCGGTGCCGTCGACCATTTCGCCAGCCAGCAGGACAATCGCGGCAGCGACACGCTTGGCATGATCGACGAGCGGCTGGACGAGATTTCCCGCGCCATCGTCGCATCCACGGTCGCCGCGCAAGCCAATTCATTCGACCACGAGGCTTTCGAGCGCATCGAGAGGCGGATCGACTCACTTGCCAGCCAGATCGAGGAAGTGGCGCAGGATCGTCCAGGCAACGCGGTCATGGACCGGTTGAGCACGCTGTCGGGCCGGGTTGACGAACTCGCCGGCCGCGCCAATCTGCCGGAGCAGGCGATGGAGCGCCTGGCCAAGCAGATTGCACTCATCGCTGACAAGATCGACCAGGCACCAGCCATGCCTGACGCCGACTACATCTTCCATGGGCTGGAGCAGCGCTTCGACGTGCTGTCGAGCATGATGGAACGCCGCCAGGGTGACGCCATCGAACAGGGCAACATGCTGTTCCGCGATCTCGAACGCAGGCTGGATGAGGTTGCCGACAGGCTGGACCAGCGCATGCCGCAGATCGACAGCGCCGGCATCATGGACGCCATCGATGCCCGCTTTACGGCGCTCGCCAAGCGTATGGAAACGCGTGTACCCGATCCCGCGGGCGAAGCCGCAATCCGCGGCCTGGAGAGCCGGCTCGAAGACATTTCAAGCCGGCTGGATGCGTCGGCCGCGCAGGTGGCCGGCATCGATCCGGCGCTGATCCGCAGCCTGGAAGCACAGGTTGCTGGCCTGTCCGCCCATCTTTCCAGGCCCAGCACCCCGCTGCCGGAATTCGAGGACATCAGCCCGCGTCTCAACGAAATCGAAAAGTCGCTCGCAGGAACCCGCGATTCCATCCTTGGCGCAGCGCGCGAAGCCGCCGAGAACGCGGTGCAATCACTTGCCGGTTCGAGCGCCAATACGACCGCTGTTTCCGGCCTCGCCCAGGATTTGAAGACGCTTGAAACGCTGACGCGGCGCTCCGACGAGCGCAATTCGAGAACGTTCGAGGCCATCCACGACACGTTGCTCAAGATCGTCGACCGGCTGGGTTCGCTCGAACCCGGCGAGCCGGTCGAGGCGATGAGCGAATTGCTGGACGCGGCACCGGTCGAGCCGAGCAACTGGCGCGGCGCGCGGCGACCCAAGATGGCCGTGGACGCGCCATCGATGGATATCGATCAGCCCCTGCCATTGACTGGGGACTTGACCGATCTCGATGGCCGCGCCGCCGCCATCCTGCGCAATGAGCCGGGTGCACGTGGCGACCTGGGCGGCCTTGGTATGGGAACGCGCACGCCGGCCGAAGCCGCGGCGGCTGCGGCCATGGCTGCTCTCGGCTCCGACACAATTGTCGAGAAGAACGAACAGGCGGGCGGCCGCAGGTCGATGTTCGGCGGACTGGCCCGCGCCTTCAAGGGCAAGAAGGAGGCGGACATCCCGCCACTGGCCGGCTCGGCGCCGAGTGCCCCGATCCCGAGCGTCGATCTCGACGAACCGCTCGATCCGAAAATGGCCAACCGGCCGCTGGAGCCCGGTTCCGGCGCACCTGACCTCAACGCCATCATGAAGCGCGTGCGCGACGAGCGCGGCCAGCCGGCCAAGCCCAGCGACACCGACGCCGCGAAGTCGGATTTCATCGCCGCTGCCCGGCGCGCGGCCCAGGCCGCGGCCGCCGAGGCCGATGCGCTGAAGCGCCAGTCGACGGTGACCGGACCGGTGAAGGCACTGCGGATCGGCGACCTGCTCAAGGCACGGCGCAAGCCGATCCTGATGGGAACAACCGCGATCCTGCTGGCGCTGGGCGCCCTGCAACTGGGCAAGGCCTTCTTCGCCGATCCCGCCCAGGTGGCGAGCAACGATGTTGCGCCGATCGTCGCCTCGCAGCCGGTGCAGACCGCCTCGCTCGATGCCGCCGGCCAACCTAAGATGGACGCGCAGCCCGCGGCAGTGGAAAGTGCGCCTGACCACACCGTCAGGCAGGCCGAGCCGTCCGCACCGGCAACCAAAGACGACATGGCCGCGCAAAGCATGATTGCCACGCCGCCAGGCGCCGAGCCGCCGATGGATGCCGCGCCGACCGCAGAGCCGGTTCCCGCGCCCGTCGCCTCGGTTACATCGGCCGATGCGAACCAAGCGGTGTCCGGGGAGACAGCCTCGGCTGCGCCGGCCTCGACCGTTCCGGTCGCCGCGGAAGCCGCCGACACCGACGCCCAGCCTATGGCGACTGAGCCGACCGCCGCCAAGGACACCACGGGCGCGGTCCCCCCAGCGGACGCCTCGCCGGCGATGACGACGAAGTTCGACATTCCCGCTGACGCCGGCCCGGCCGCCTTGCGCGATGCCGCCGCCAGCGGCGACGCCAAGGCGCTGTTCGAAATCGGCTCGCGCTATGCTGAGTCACGCGGCGGCAAGGAAGACATGGCGGCAGCCGCCAAATGGTACGAGAAATCGGCGGAACTCGGCTTCGCGCCGGCCGAATACCGCATCGGAAACTTCTACGAAAAGGGCATCGGCGTCGCGCGCGACATCAAGAAGGCGAAGACCTGGTACCAGCTTTCCGCAGCACAGGGCAACGCCAGCGGCATGCACAATCTGGCCGTCCTGTTCGCCATGGCGGCAGACGGCGTGACCGACAATGAATCGGCCGCGCACTGGTTCCAGGCAGCGGCCGATGTCGGCGTCAAGGACAGCCAGTTCAATCTCGGCATCCTCGCCGCCAAGGGCGTCGGCATGAAGCAGAACCTCGAGGAATCCTACAAATGGTTCGCGCTCGTCGCCAAGACCGGCGACAAGGATGCCGCTGCCAAGCGTGACGAGATCGCCAATGCGCTGCGGCCCGAGCAGCTCGAACGCGCCCGCGCCGCGACTGAGCTGTGGAAGGCCAAGCCGCTGGATGCAGCGGCCAATTCGGCCGACATTCCCGAGTCCTGGCAGGACGGCGCGCCGCAGACGACAGCCAGCATCGACATGAAGAAGGCCGTCCAGAACATCCAGCGCATTCTCAACAAGAACGGCTATGACGCCGGCGGCGCCGACGGCAAGATGGGCCAGAAGACGAAGACCGCGATCATGGCTTTCCAGACCGACAACAAGATGCCGGCGACCGGCGAAGTCGATGAAAAACTGGTCAAGGCACTGCTGGCGCGCAAATAACGGCAGAGGCGTCGTTTCCACGACGCCCTTGCCACACATTCGCCTGTTAACTGATTGAGATGTTTTTTGTTTCGGCGGCGTAGCGCGGTTTGACTTCGCAGCACCTCCGGGGCAAGAACGAATTGGCTTGTCGGGTCAAGATGCCCGCAACGGTTGCATTCGCCGACAGGCAGAACTGATCGAGACTGACGGGTGGGCATCTATCTCCCGATCGCGGAAATTTCCGTCAATATCTTCGTCCTGCTGGCCATGGGCGCGGCGGTGGGTTTCCTGTCGGGCATGTTCGGCGTCGGCGGCGGCTTCCTCATCACGCCGCTGCTGATCTTCTACAACATACCCCCGGCGATCGCGGTCGCCACGGGCGCCAACCAGGTCATCGCCTCCTCCGTCTCCGGCGTCCTTTCGCACATGAAGCGAGGGACGCTCGACTTCAAGCTCGGCGGGGTGTTGCTGGCCGGCGGCATTGTCGGTTCCACCGGCGGCATCTTCGTCTTCGCCTTCCTGCGCCGCCTCGGCCAGCTCGACCTGTTCATCTCGCTGCTCTACGTCGTGCTGCTCGGCACCGTCGGCGGGCTGATGCTGGTCGAAAGCGTCAATGCGCTGCGCGCCACGCGCAGCGGTGCGGCACCGGTGCTGAAGAAATCCGGCCAGCACAACTGGATCCACCGCTTGCCGCTGAAGATGCGGTTCAGGGCCTCAAAACTGTTCGTCAGCGTCATCCCCGTCCTTGGCCTTGGCGCCGGCATCGGCTTCCTGTCGTCGATCATGGGCGTCGGCGGCGGCTTCATCATGGTGCCGGCACTGATCTATCTGCTGAAAGTGCCGACCAACGTCGTCATCGGCACCTCGCTGTTCCAGATCATCTTCACCTCCGCCTATACGACGCTGGTCCACGCCACCACCAACCAGACGGTCGACGTCGTGCTGGCCTTCCTGCTGATGGCGGGCGGCGTCGCCGGTGCGCAGTACGGCGCCAAGGCAGGCCAGCGGCTGCGCGGCGAGCAACTCAGGGCCTTGCTGGCGCTGCTGGTGCTGGCGGTGGCGATACGATTGGCGATCGATCTTTTCGTCACCCCGCCCAACCTCTATTCGCTGTCTGCCGCGGGCCTCAACTGATGAAGGCTCGCAACACATTCGCAACCGCCATTGTCCTGTCGCTGCTTGCGGCCGCCGTGCCGGCGAAGGCACAGGTCCCGCTGACCGAAGGCATCCAGATCGGTCTCTCCACCGACAACGTCTCGATCACCGCCGGCTTTTCCGGGGCCGACCTGACCATCTTCGGTTCGCTGGAAAACCCGGATCCACTTGTCGCGCGCCAAGGCCGCTACGACGTTATCGTCGTGCTCGAAGGCCCGCCCAAACCGGTGGTGGTGCGCCGCAAGGACCGGGTGCTCGGCGTCTGGGTCAACCTGGACTCCGAGACCTTCGAAAACGTGCCGGTCTCCTATTCGGTGGCGACGACGCGGCCGCTCCAGGACATCACCGAACCCAACAGCTACAAGCAGCTGTCGCTCGGCGCCTCCAACCTCTACATGCAGCCCGCCGATGCCGGCGACAGCCCGGCGACGATCGAGGAATTCACGGCCGCACTGCGGGAGCGCAAGTCGGCGACCGGCCTCTACAGCGAGAATGTCGGCGGCGTGCAATTCCTGTCGCAGAACCTGTTCCGCGCCACAGTGAGGCTGGCGCCAAATGTGCCAGTTGGAACCCATAAAGCCCGCGCGTTCCTGTTCAAGAGCGGCCTGTTCATCAAGGAAAGCTCGGCCCAGCTCGAAATCCGCAAATCCGGTTTCGAACAGTCGATCTTCCGTGTCGCCCACAATTATTCCTTCCTCTACGGCGTCTTCGCGATATCGCTGGCCATGCTGACAGGCTGGCTCGGAAGGCTGATCTTCCGGCGGGATTAATGCATGTCGCCCAAAAGTGGCCCCGGGTTTGGGAGAAAGACATGCATCGAATCAAGAGCTGAAGTGCGTCGCGTGAATCCGTTCAAACGCGACGCACTTCAGAACTTTCCCCGAAAAGTGGTTTCCCTTTGCCGGGGCATGCGGTAGACCGCGCTCCCCAGCCAAATGGCAGACACAAACAATTCGGTTCGGCAGAGCAGCCCGTCCCCGGGCAGCGCGCGATTTCTCGGCGCCTGTCGGCTCGCCGACGACAAATACAGGAACTTGTCATGCGACCAGCCTTCGGCGGCATCGACTTCGGCACTTCGAACTCCACTGTTGGCGTGGTCCGCAACGCGCAGCCGCGCCTCGTCGCCCTGGAGGACGGCCAGGTGACACTGCCCAGTGCCGTGTTCTTCAACTTCGAGGACAACCGCACCTGCTTTGGCCGTCACGCCATCGCCAACTACACCGACAGCATCGAAGGCCGGCTGATGCGTTCGCTGAAGAGCGTGCTCGGTAGTTCGCTGGCCCATGAAAAGACCCGCATCAAATCGCGGTCGATCGGCTTCATGGACATCGTCGGCATGTTCCTCGGACATCTCAAGATGAGGCTGGAAGCAGATGCCGGCGATACGGTCGAGACCGTCGTTCTTGGCCGGCCGGTGCAATTCGTCGACGACGATGCCGAGGCCGACGCGAAGGCGCAAAGCGAACTCGAGAACGCCGCCCGTGGCCAGGGCTTCAAGCACATCGCTTTCCAGTTCGAGCCGATCGCGGCGGCGCTCGACTACGAACAAAAGGTGACATGCGAGGAACTGGCGCTGATCATCGATATGGGCGGCGGCACGTCGGACTTCTCGATCGTGCGCGTCTCGCCGCAGCGCTCCCGCTCGCTCGACCGCAAGGACGACATCCTGGCCAGCCGAGGCGTCCATATCGGCGGTACGGATTTCGACCGGCTGCTGAGCATCGCCCATGTCATGCCGCAACTCGGCTATTTGACGCCGACCAAGGACGGCAAGCGCAATCTGCCGGCAAGTTACTTCATCGATCTCGCGACATGGCAGCGCATCAACCTTGTCTACACCGCCAAGGCGATGACGCATCTGCGCCAGATCCGCTACGAGGCCGAGCGCGCCGACCTGGTCGACCGTTTCATCCACATCGTCGAACACCGCTATGGACACGCGCTGGCCGCACTTGTCGAAAAAGCCAAGATAGAGCTGACCGACAGGTCATCCGCGGAGGTCGTGGTGAAGCTGCCGGGTGCGGAGTTCGCCGCCGAAATCACGCGCAACGGGCTGGATGCCACGATTGCCAGGGACATCGAGCGGGTCACAGCGACGGTGGCGCAGACCATCCGGGACGCTGAGGTGAAGCCATCCGACATCACCGCGGTATTCCTGACCGGCGGATCGACCGCGATCCCGCTGGCAAGGCGAGAAATCCTGTCGCTGGTGCCGCAGGCATCCGTCATCGAAGGCGACATGTTCGGCTCGGTCGGACTTGGCCTGGCGCTGGATGCGCAGCGAAAGTTCGGTTGATTCCCTCCATACTGATAGAACCCTTCTGGAGCCGATTGTCCCTTGGCGTGCACATGGGCGCAGCTAAGAATGGGTTTCTTGATGCAAGAGATGATAACTTGTACTTCTGCCGCCCGCCTGATCTTTGGCGAGAACGCCCATGTCGATTAGTTGGGTGATGTCGCGTAACGCCGTGTCTGGCGAGCATTTTTCGATGATCGCCCATTTCGAGGAAGTGAGTTTTCCGTCGAAACCATCCAGAAGGCGATTGATTATGTCACGCTGACGATCATTGAACGATTGGCCGGCATGCTGCTTCCAGAACTCGGCCTTAAAGAGCACATCCGATAGTGTTTGCTCCGCACCCTCGATGGCTCGGCCAAGGCATTGCAGGAACCACTCCAGCCACGGCGTGACATCAAGGTCTGGGCTCTTCTGCGTCCTCTCCAGTACGTCATAGTAGCCATTACGGTCGAGACGGATTTGCGCCGACATGCTGTAGAAGCGCTGTGAGCTGTCCTCGGACCGGGCCAGCGCCATATCGGCGATAGCACGGGCAATTCGGCCGTTGCCATCATCAAAGGGGTGGATCGTCACAAACCAGAGATGAGCAAGGCCTGCCTTGAGGACGGGATCAAGGTCAACGCTGTTGCCGAACCAATCCAGGAACGCCCTCATTTCATTGTCGAGGCGGTCGGCAGCCGGCGCTTCGTAGTGAACACGCTCTTTGCCGAACGGGCCAGAGATAACTTGCATCGGACCTGTCTTGTCGTTGCGCCAGGCGCCGACAATAATTCTCGTTATGCTGCTGCGACCGGTCGGAAAGAGCGCGGCGTGCCAGCCGAATAGGCGCTCATCAGTCAAGGGTTCGCTAAATTTCTGTGTGGCGTCCAGCATCATCTCGACAACACCTTCGACGCTGCGGTCTGCTTGCAACAGCGCACCGGTCTCTATGCCTAGACGGCGCGCGATGGACGACCTTACCTGCTCGCGATCGAGGATTTCGCCCTCGATCTCGCTGGATTTGACAACGTCCTCGGTCAACGTTGTGAGGATAGCTTCTTGCCGCAACCGGAAGCCCAGTGTCTGCATTTGGCCGAAGAGCTGACCTTGCCTGTGCCGCACGGCCGAGAGCCGGCGGGCGAGTTTCTCCGGCTTCCAATTGAACTTCGGCCATTCGAGTAACTGGTGAATGTACTTTGCCATTATTCTCCGCGTCTCCTGCAGAGATTGTACGCCTTATTCATCGCATGAACAACTGTAATTGCTGCAAAAGATGCGGAGATCGCATGGGCTATTCTCCGCATTAGAAAGTTTGGCCGGCCTTGAACCGACGACCACAAACCCATCGCTGAATAAGTTGGTGCCCAGAACGAGACCCCACGGAAACCACATTAAAACCGGGTGAAGACCTAAGCCGGACAGATTCTGAAGTGGCACTACACCAGACCGCTTCCAGCGGTTTCGTCGCCCAGATGCGCCTTGAGCGCCATCTGGGCCAAGCTTGCCTGGCGATCGCGATGGGCGATCATGGCGAAGTCGCGTTTCGGCAGTTGGAGCGGCACCGACCTCAGACTGCCTTCGGCCACGGCGCGTGCCACGACAAGCTCGGAAATGATGGTGGCGCCGGCCCCCGCCTCGACGGCTTGGCGAATAGCTTCATTGCTCGGCAGCACCAGGAATATCTGGAGGTCGGCGAGCGAAATCCCTTCGTGGCGCGCCAGATCGTCCAGCACCTCGCGCGTGCCCGAACCACCCTCACGGATGATCCAGCGCAGGCCCTTGATGTCAGGGCGGCCGGGCGCGACTTCGGGGATCTCCGGATGCGCGCTGGCAACCACCAGGATCAGCCTGTCGACGTCGACCTTGGTGCGGCGCAATATGTCGGACTCGGTGCGCCCCTCCACCAGGCCGAGATCCGCCGCGCCATCGAGGACATTGGCCTCGACCTGCCTGGTGTTGCCGATGGAGACGCTCAGCCTGACGGCCGGATAGGCTTCGTGGAAGGAAGCCAGCCGGCGCGGCAGCCAGTAGCTGGCGATAGTCTGGCTGGCGGCGATCGAGAGGCTGCCGGTGACGGTCTGCGAGACATGCTCCAGCACATTGCGGGCGGCGGCGGCCCGCTCGAGCACGGCCTTGGCCTCCGGCAGGAACCGGTGGCCGGTCTGGGCAAGCTCGATGTTGCGGCCGACGCGGTTGAACAGGTGGACGCCGTGCTGTTCTTCAAGCGCCCGGATGGCGGCCGATGCGGCCGACTGCGAAATGCCCAGCAATTCCGCCGCCTTGGTCATATGGCCGCGCTCGGCGACGGCGACGAAAATGCGCAACTGGTCCAGGGTCATGTCTGTATTAAGAACCAATATCGATCGAATTTACAAGAACAACTGATTAGACGGATCGATAGCTTTATTCTAAGTTTCCTCGTGAAGTTAGAAAAAATTCGCCGAGAGATCGCAGAGAGCAGAATGATCGGGCGGTTCAGATCCCTGCTTGCGCATTGGACCCGCGGCATAAGACGGCGGCTGGCCGGTGATCGCTACCACCCGGAAGAGCATTACATGCGCGGCCCCGGACCGAAGACGCGGGCCAAATCCATGGGCCGTACAGGCGCCACCGGATCATGATGCAGGGACCGCCGCGCGGCGCGAATTCGGCACCATCGCAACGCCCGCTTGCCGACACGCGGGCGCCTGACGAAGGCGACGGCGTCGACACCTCGCCTGATGTTTCCGACAGCATCGCCAAGACGACCTGCTACATGTGCGCCTGCCGCTGCGGCATCGACGTGCACATCAAGGATGGCAAGGTCCGCTACATCAACGGCAACAAGGACCATCCGGTCAATCGCGGCGTGATCTGCGGCAAGGGCAGCTCCGGCATCATGCAGCACTACAGTCCGGCAAGGCTGAAGAAGCCCTTGCTGCGCAGCGGGCCGCGCGGCTCCGGCGAGTTCCGCGAGATCGAGTGGGAAGAGGCGTTTTCGATCGCGACGGAACGGCTCTCGGCCATCCACCGGACCGACCCCAGGAAGCTGGCCTTCTTCACCGGCCGCGATCAATCCCAATCCTTGACCGGCTGGTGGGCGAGCCAGTTCGGCACGCCGAACTTTGCCGCCCATGGCGGCTTCTGTTCGGTCAACATGGCGGCCGGTGGTCTCTATACGATCGGCGGTTCGTTCTGGGAGTTCGGTGAGCCCGACTGGGACAACACCCGGTATTTCATGCTGTTCGGGGTCGCCGAGGATCACGATTCCAACCCGATCAAGATCGGCCTCGGCAAACTCAAGGCGCGCGGCGCCAAGGTCGTCTCGATCAACCCGTGCCGCACCGGCTACAATGCCATTGCAGACGACTGGATCGGCATTCGGCCCGGCACCGATGGGCTGTTCGTGTTCGCCCTCATCCACGAATTGCTCAAGGCGGGCCGCGTCGATCTCGACTATCTGCTGCGCTACACCAATGCCCATGTTCTCGTCGTGCAGGAGCCGGGTGCCGCCGATGACGGGCTGTTCGTGCGCGACGCCGACGGAAATCCGCTGGCCTGGGACAGGGTGGCGAAGACACCGGTCAGCGCCACCGATGCCAGTGCGAAGCCGGCACTGACGGGCAGCTTCACGGTCGGCGGGCGCCGCTGCGTCCCGGTGTTCCAGCTCATCGCCGACCGCTACCTCGATGAGAGCTATGCGCCGGACGCGGTCGCCGAGCGCTGCGGCATTGCCGCCGATACGATCCGCAGGATCGCCGCCGAACTTGCGCATGTCGCCTTCGAACAGACGATCGAACTGCCGATCGCCTGGACCGACTGGGCCGGGCGCCGGCACGAGACCATCAAAGGGCGCCCTGTCTCGATGCACGCCATGCGCGGCATCTCGGCCCATTCGAACGGCTTCCACACCTGCCGCGCCATCCATCTCCTCCAGGTGTTGCTGGGCACGGTGGATGTTCCCGGCGGTTTCCGTTTCAAGCCGCCCTACCCCCGCTCCGCTCCGCCCGGTCCCAAGCCGGCCGGCAAGACCGTCAAGCCGATGACGCCGCTTGACGGCATGCCACTCGGTTTCGTCTGTGGGCCGGACGATTTGCTGGTCGATGAGGCCGGCACGCCGCTTCGCATCGACAAGGCCTATTCCTGGGACGCACCGCTGGCGGCGCATGGCCTGATGCACACCGTCATCCGCAATGCCTGGGCCGGCGACCCGTACCCGATCGATACACTGATGATGTATATGTCGAACATGGCGTGGAATTCCTCGATGAACACCGTCGAGACCATTGCCATGCTGACCGACCATGACGATGCGGGCAACTACAAGATCCCCTTCATCATCTATTCCGATGCCTATTATTCCGAGACCGTGCCGTTCGCCGACCTCGTGCTGCCCGACACCACCTATCTTGAGCGGCATGACTGCATCAGCCTGCTCGACCGGCCGATCAGCCATGCCGACGGACCGGGCGACGCCATCCGCCATCCCGTCGTCGAACCTGATCGCGACGTCCGGCCGTTCCAGTCGGTGCTGATCGAACTCGGCGCGCGGCTCGGCCTGCCCGGTTTCATCAACGGCGATGGCTCGGCCAAGTATGCCGACTACGCCGACTACATCGTCAACCATGAGCGCACATCAGGCATCGGCCCGCTCGCCGGCTGGCGCGGCAAGGACGGGACCTCGACCGGCAGGGGCGAGGCCAACCCGGACCAGCTGCAGCGCTACATCGACAATGGCGGCTTCTGGCACCACGATTTCGCGGACGACCAGCGCTACTACAAGATGGCCAACCGCTCCTATCTCGATTTCGCGGTGCAGATGGGTTTTATTCCCAAGGCTGAGCCGATCGTCTTCCAGCTCTACTCCGAGCCGCTGCAGCGCTTCCGCCTTGCCGCGCGTGGGCATGGCCCTGTCTTGCCACCGGCGGGCGATCGCCAGCGCATCGAGACCTACATGGACCCGCTGCCCTTCTGGCATATGCCCTTCGAGGAAGCGGTCGTCGACCTTGGAAAATATCCGCTGCATGCGCTGACGCAGCGGCCGATGCATATGTACCATTCCTGGGGATCGCAGAATGCGTGGCTGCGGCAGATCACCAGCCAGAATCGGCTGTTCGTGCATCACCGGACGGCAGCTGGCCTCGGCCTGGTCGATGACGACTGGGTGTGGATCGAGAGCATCAACGGCAAAGTGAAGGGGCAGATCAAGCTGATCGACGGGGTGAACGAAAGCACGGTCTGGACCTGGAACGCCATCGGCAAAAGGCGCGGCAGCTGGGGGCTGAAGGACGATGCGGCGGAATCCAACCGCGGCTTCCTGCTCAACCATATCATGGGCGACCAGACCTCGGCTGACGCTCAGGGCAAACGCTATTCGAACTCCGATCCTGTGACCGGCCAGGCGGCATGGTTCGATTTACGCGTGCGCATCGTCAAATGCGCAGTGGAAGAAGCCGGCTTCACCGAGCCGCAGTTCGAACGTTTCCAACAGCCGCCGCATTTCGAACCCTCACCCGACAGACTGACTTTCGGCGCTGAATTCCGCCGGGCAAGAGAGGCGACCGAATGACCTGCCTGCCAAGCCAAAGCGGCAAGAAACTCGGCCTTGTGATCGACCTCGATACGTGCGTCGGCTGCCAGGCCTGTGTCACCGCCTGCAAGGAATGGAACACCGGCGGCCACATGGCGCCGCTGACCGACATCGACCCCTATGGCGGCCATGTCGACGGCGTCTGGTTCAACCGCGTGCACGCTTACGAGCACACCACCGAGATGGGCGGACGGACGGTGAACTTCCCGCGCTCCTGCCTGCATTGCGAGACGCCGGCCTGCGTCACCGTCTGCCCGACCGGCGCCTCCTACAAGCGGGCTTCGGACGGCATCGTGCTGATCGACGAGGACAAGTGCATCGGCTGCAAATTGTGCAGCTGGGCCTGCCCTTACGGTGCACGCGAATTCGACACCGATGTCGGGGTGATGAAGAAGTGCACGCTGTGCGTCGACCGCATCTACAATGACAATCTGGCCGAGGAAGACCGCGTGCCGGCCTGCGTCGCCGCTTGCCCGACCAGCGCCCGGCATTTCGGCGACCTAGGCGATCCCCTGTCGGCTGTTTCGCAACTGGTGGCGGAGCGTGGCGGCGTCGACCTGATGCCTGAGCTCGGCTATCGCCCAACCAACAAATATCTGCCGCCGCGCGCCCACAGCAAGCGCGCCGCATCGGTGGCCGCGCCGGCATTGGAACCGGTGCGGGCCGAAGGCGGTTTCCTCGGCTGGGTCGACCGCATGCTTTCGAACTGACCCATGCATCCAGCCTTCTCCGTCGTCTTCTTCACCACCGCCACCGGCGCCGGCTACGGCCTGCTGGCGCTGCTGGGCATGTTCGGAGGCTTCCAGATCATCCCGCCTGATTTCTGGCTGGGCCTTGTCGGCATGGGCCTGGCACTCGGTCTCATCGTGGCCGGGTTGTTGTCTTCAACGGGTCACCTCGGCCGTCCCGAACGCGCCTGGCGGGCGTTCTCGCAATGGCGCAGTTCATGGCTGTCGCGTGAAGGCGTCGCCTCGGTCATCACCTTCATTCCGGCGGGGCTGTTCGGCATCGGCTGGGTGTTTCTCGGCCGCATCGATGGCTGGGTCGGCATCGCCGGATTTCTGGCTGCCATCGGCGCGGTCGTCACCGTCTGCACCACCGGCATGATCTATGCGTCGCTGAAGCCGATCGCCCAATGGCACAGCCACTTCACCCTGCCCGGCTACCTCATCTTCTCGACGATGACCGGCAGCGTGCTGCTGAACGCGCTGCTGCAGGGCTTTGCGCTGGGTTCGAAGGTGCAGCTGGCGGCTTGCCTGCTGCTGACCTTGTTCGGCTGGAGCTGGAAAGTGGCGACCTGGCGCTACAATGACAGGCTGGAAATCTCGACAACCGCCAACACCGCGACCGGGCTGGCGGGGGGCACGGTGCGGTCGCTGGAATGGCCGCATACCGAGGAGAATTATCTGCTCAAGGAAATGGGCTTTCGCATCGCGCGCAAGCACGGCGCGCGGCTGCGCCAGATCACGCAGCTTCTGGCCTTCGCGTTGCCCTTGGGGCTGCTCGCCATTGTGTTCGCACTGCCATGGCCGCTGGCAGCGTTGCTGTCGGTACTTGCTGCTGCAATCCAGTTCGCCGGCATGCTGGTCGAACGTTGGCTGTTCTTCGCCGAGGCAAAGCACACGGTTACGCTCTACTATGGCAGGTAAGGCTGTTTAACCCGGCCGCAGCATCGAGCCGGAAATGGCAAAGATGCGTTGGGCGCCCAGCATATAAGCCATCAGCGTGTCCAGCCGGAACAGCCCGGCATAGGCGCGGTCGAGGACGTTGAGCGAACCGGTATAGGCGCCGAAGGCCGGCATGATCATGCGGCCGCCGTCGCCGGCGAAGCAGCGCCGCCTCACCGAGCGTCCCTGCTGGACTATGCGGGCGCAGGGATGCAGATGGCCCGCTATTTCGCCTTCGACACGCTGCTTCGACGGCTCATGCCGGAACAGCAGCGAGCCTATAGCAAGTTCACGCACCGTTTCGCCGGGCAGATCGGCTGGCGCTTCCGGGTCATGGTTGCCGGCGACCCAGAACCAGTCTCGGCCTGATATCAGCGCTTCCAGCCGTTCGCGGAAGCTTGCATGCATACGCTGGGCGCCGCCGCCATCGTGAAAGCTGTCGCCCAGGCTGATGACGATCGACGGCTGGTAGTCTGATATCACGGCCTGAAGCCGCAACAAGGTCGCGCCGGTGTCGTAGGGCGGGATCAGCGTGCCGCGGCGTGCCAGCGACGAACCCTTTTCCAGATGCAGGTCGGACACGGCCAGAAGCCGCAGATCCGGAAAATAAAGCACGCCGCGCGGGTCGCAGACGGCGCGCTCGCCGGCGATGCCGACAAGGTCGGCCTCGGCAATCAGCGATGTGCGCGCCAGCGAAAAATTCATTCCTCAGCCATTTCCGGCCCCATGGCCTCCTCGACCAAAGTCGCCGCATCCATCAAAAGCGTTTCATCGGCTTCGCCATGAACCGGCATTTTGCCGATCTCGAGCATGATCGGCACGGCGAGCGGCGATATCTGTTCTAGTGCCTTATGCACGATTCGACCCTGGATGCGCGAGAGCATGTCGGCAAGTCTGCTGACATCGAGCAGGCCGGTCGCTGCGTCGGCGCGTGTGGCCTGAAGCAGGATGTGGTCCGGTTCATGGCTGCGCAGCACGTCATAGATCAGGTCGGTCGAGACCGTGACCTGGCGACCACTCTTTTCCTGGCCCGGATGGAGTTTCTCGATCAACCCCGAAATCAGCGCGCAATTGCGGAAGGTGCGTTTGAGAAGCCAGCTGTCGGCCAGCCAGGCTTCGAGGTCATCGCCCAGCATATCCTGGTCGAAAAGAGCGCCAAGCGAAGGCTTCCTGGCTTTGAACATCGCGCCCATATCGCCCAATGACCATATCGCCAGCGCATAGTCGGTGGCGACAAAGCCGAGCGGCCTAGCTCCTGCCCTGTCGAGACGGCGGGTGAGCAGCATGCCGAGCGTCTGGTGCGCCAGCCTGCCCTCGAACGGATAAGCCACCAGGTAATGGCGGTTGCCTCGTGGAAAGGTCTCGATCAGCAGGTCATCGCGTTTGGGCAGCACCGATTTGTCGGCCTGGAATCGCAGCCAGTCGGCGACCTGCTCGGGCAGCTTCTTCCATCGCTGCGGGTCGTCCAGCATGATGCGGACCTGTTCGGCGAGATAGGTCGAAAGCGGGAACTTGCCGCCACCATAGTAAGGCACCTTGGCATCGCTGCCGGGCGCGTTCGAGACGAAGCATTCATTCTCGCGGATGCCTTCGAAGCGCAGCACCTTGCCGGCGAACATGAAGGTGTCGCCATGCGTTAGCGTTTCGAGGAAGGCCTCCTCGATCTTGCCGAGAACCCTGCCGCCGCGCGACGCCGCGCCCTTGCTGCCCGCTTGCACATAGCGCACGTTAAGCGCCGGCACCTCGATGATGGTGCCGACATTCAGCCGGTATTGCTGGGCAATACGAGAATTGGACACCCGCCAGAACCCATCCTTGTTCAGGCGTATGCGGGCATAGCGCTCGTAATTCTTGAGCGCATAGCCGCCGGTGGCGACGAAATCGATGACGCGGTCGAATGTCGTCCGGTCGAGGCTGACATAGGGCGCAGCCGTTCGCACTTCCTCGAACAGGTCATCGGCACGGAATGGCGCGCCGCAGGCGCAGCCGAGCACATGCTGGGCCAGCACATCGAGCCCGCCATCGATCAAGGGAGGCGTGTCCTGCGCGCCGAGATAGTTGGCGTCGAGGGCGGCCCGGCATTCCAGCACCTCGAAGCGATTGGCCGGGATGAGGATCGCCTTGGATGGCTCGTCCATGCGGTGGTTGGCGCGGCCGATGCGCTGCGCCAGCCGGCTCGCCCCCTTTGGCGCCCCGACATGCACGACCAGATCGACATCGCCCCAGTCGATGCCGAGGTCGAGCGTCGAGGTGGCGACGATGGCACGCAACGCGTTTTCCCCCATCGCCTTTTCGACGCGCCGGCGCTGGGCGACGTCGAGCGAGCCGTGATGCAGCGCGATCGGCAACGTATCCTCGTTGACCCGCCACAATTCCTGGAACAGCAGCTCCGCCTGGCTGCGCGTGTTGACGAACAGCAGGGTCGTCTTGTGGCGCTTGATCTCTCGATAGATTTCCGGCGT
Organism: Mesorhizobium sp. M7A.F.Ca.MR.148.00.0.0; assembly: GCF_003997735.1. Lineage (NCBI taxonomy): Bacteria > Pseudomonadati > Pseudomonadota > Alphaproteobacteria > Hyphomicrobiales > Phyllobacteriaceae > Mesorhizobium > Mesorhizobium sp. M7A.F.Ca.MR.148.00.0.0. Next base: position 46,699 of record NZ_RZTB01000039.1, read on the forward strand.
GGCGTAGCGCGCCGAATGCCCGGCCCAAGGCACGCGCTCTTCGGAATCGAGGATGGAAATCTCCGGTTTCGCTCCCCCGGTGACGACGATCAGTTCGGCCATGCTACGGCCGGTCGAACCCTTGGGCGGATTCTGGCTGACCAGCCAGCGCCGCAACTCGTCCGGTTCGGCCACCGTCGCTGACAGGCCGATCGTCTGCAGGCCGGGGACAAAGCTGCGCAGCCGCGCCAGGCCGAGCGCCAGCAGATGCCCGCGTTTCGACGTCACCAGCGAGTGCAACTCGTCGAGCACGACGTAGCGCAGATCCTCGAAGAAGCGTCTTGCATCGCCGGCCGCAATCAGCAGCGCCAGTTGCTCGGGCGTGGTCAGCAGGATGTCGGGCGGCACCAGCTTCTGGCGCTGGCGCTTGTGGGCAGGAGTGTCGCCGGTGCGCGTCTCGATGGTGACGGGCAGGCCGATTTCCTCCACCGGCTTGCCGAGATTGCGCTCGATATCGACGGCCAGCGCCTTCAGCGGCGAGATGTAGAGCGTGTGGATACCGCGACGCGCCTGGCCCGGCTTTCTCTTGGGCCGGTTGGCCAGTTCGGTCAGCGAAGGCAGGAATCCGGCCAGCGTCTTGCCGGCACCGGTCGGCGCAATCAGCAGGACCGACTGACCGGCCTGAGCTTTAGAAAGAAGTTCAATCTGATGGGCGCGCGGCGACCAGCCTTTCTCGCCAAACCATCTGAGGAATGGTT
>NZ_RZTB01000003.1:0-140823 GCF_003997735.1 Mesorhizobium sp. M7A.F.Ca.MR.148.00.0.0
AGGCGTATATAGTCGCCACCAACGACAACTGTCAACACACATCGACAATGTTTTTGAAGTTTTTGCGACAGAAATTTCGGACCCGATCTGCCGATAGCCGACTGCCCCAGGGGAACGCTGGCAATACCGATTGGACGGCAGGGAAGGAGCCCTATTGCCGCCGCATTGCCGTTCGACACCAAAGCCAACGAAAGTGGGCGCCGCCGACGGAGCAGCGCCTGTCTTACGAGCCCTCTATATAGGAGTGTGCGATGGGCCTTGCAGAGAAGGTACACCGCCCCGCCTGGCAGAGCGCTCTATAAGAGAAGTGCTTGGGGGCAATTCGTTCGGAGCCTGGCGCTTCGTTGACTTCACCTGCCATGACAGGCAAATGTCACGGCCACAACAAAAGCGACAAGCCGTTCCGCCCGGGGAAGAAGCAGCCTTTCTGGATGCCAGACACGGAAGATGTCATAGCCGAACTCGGCAACGAGCCGCCGCTTATCGCGGATGGCCGCAGCGGCCCGCCCGACCGGCGCGAGGTTTCTGCACGCTGGCTGTCGGGAACATTTCTCACTGGCGTCACCTCGAGCGTGCTGATGGGCGTGGCGCTGTTCGCCGCCCTTGACGGCCGCCAGCAACTGGCCACCCCACCCGAGATCGCCGAGTTGATCAGCCTTGCCGGCAACGGGGATTCCGGCGAAGTCGCCAAGACCACCAGGCTGGTGGCGCCGCGTCAGATCGCAAAGGCCAAGGACCGCCGCCGCATGGAAGTGTCGATGGTCACCAAGGTCGGCGACCGCGACGTCATCCACACCATGCCTTTCGTCCAGATCAAGATGGCCCTTGCCGCCGGCCACACCACCAGCCGCGCCTACCCACCCTTCGACCCGATGCAGGTGTTCGGCGACGACAGCGACGACAATGCCCAGCCGGCGACGGCCTCTGCCGCTTCCGGCCAGATCTACGGCGCCAAGGTCGAAAGCGAGATGAGCCTGAAGACCGTCGATTTTCCGATCGAAACAGCTTCCTTCGACGAAAAGAGCGACCTCTCTGCCGACGAGGTGGAAAAAGTGGTGCGCGAAGCCGGCACCGACCTCAGCGACGGCGCCGTGCAGGTCGCTTCACTGCACTATGTCGACCCGCAGCGATTCGGCGAAGCTTTTGCCGAGAGCATGGCGGGCTCCTACGACGTCAAGATCGTGCCGGAAAATGTCTCGGTGGCGCCCCGTGCCACTGTTGACGACCAGGCGCCGGCTTTCGCCGAGGAAATCATCCCCTTCACCAAGGATCTCGACGTCACCGAGGCTTTTGCCAATTCGGGCTACACGGGTGAAGATGCCACCGGAATGGCCGAAGCTATCGCCAAGTTGCTCAACGCAACAGCGCTCAAAGCTGGAACCGTGCTGCGTGTCGGCCTCGAGGTTCACGGCGATGCCGCCAAGGTCGTGCGCACCAGCGTCTATGACCGGACCCAGCACATCGTCACCATCGCGCTCAACGATCGCGGCCAGTATGTGCCGGCGCAGGAACCCGATCCGAACCCCGAATTGCTGACGGCCTTCGATGATTCGTCGGCGCCCGTGGTGGTGCGCGGCAACCTGCCCAACGTCTATGACGGCATCTACCGCGCCGCCTATTCCTACGGCATGTCCAAGGCGATGACGCAGCGGTTGATCAAGTTGCTGGCGTCCGACGTAGACTTCCAATCCCGCCTCAGCCCCGCCGACCGCATCGAAGTCCTGTTCTCGCAGCCCGACGGTGACGACCAGACCTCGGACAGCTCCGAGCTTCTTTACGTCTCGGCGACGTTCGGCGGCCAGACCCGCAACTTCTACCGCTTCCAGATGCAGGACGGCGGCACCGATTATTTTGATGAGGACGGCTCGAGCGCCGAGCAGTTCCTGTTGCGCAATCCCCTGCCCGCCGGGAAATTCCGCTCCGGTTTCGGCGCCCGCAGGCATCCGATCCTCGGCTATGTCCGCATGCACACCGGCGTCGATTGGTCCGCGCCGATCGGCACGCCGATCATCGCCGCCGGCAACGGCACGGTCGAGAAGGTCGGCTGGGCCGGCGGCTACGGCAAGCAGATCATCATCCGCCATGCCAATGGCTATGAGACATCATACAATCACCAGAGCGCCTTTGCCAAAGGCATCGAACCGGGCGTGCACGTCCGCCAGGGCCAGACCATCGGCTTCCTCGGCCAGACCGGCCTCGCCACCGGCCCGCATCTTCACTACGAGCTGATCGTCAACGGCACCAAGGTTGATCCGATGCGTGTCCGCCTGCCGGTCGGCAAGGTGCTGAAGGGCGATGACCTCGTCGCCTTCAAGCGCGAGCGCGAGCGCATCGACGAACTGCTGAAGCAGGAAGACAGCGATTCGCTGAAGGTTGCGAGCGCCAAGATCGACGGTTGACCCGCTTCAGCCTTGCCGATCTTCGGCCTGTCGCGGCCATGGCAATCGCTCACCGGGAATGGTCGTCCAGGCGATGACAGCCGCAGTCAGGCAAAGCAGCGCGGTCACCGAAGAAACCGCGGCAAAAGCGGCATCGCTGGCGGCGAGCCTCGCCGCATCGATGGCCGGCGCAAGCCCGGCTGGCGCCGGTTCACCAAATCCTGGGATGGCGGACGTTGCGCTCGCGTCCAGCGCATTCGCGTAAACCCATGCGGCAAGCGAGCCCATCGCCGCCACCGCGATCAGACCGCCGATGCGTGAGACGGCATTGTTGATGCCGGAGGCGGCCCCCGTGTCCTTGTCTTCCACCGCCGTCATGATCGCGGTCGACAAAGGCGACACGACCAGAGCCATGCCGAGCCCCATCAGCCCCATTAGCGGGAATATTCCGATCCAGAAATTGTGGATACCGGCGTAGGTGAGCAAGGCCAGCCCGGCAAACGCGAAAGCCACGACCAAGCTGCCGCAGGCGATCGGAAAACGGGGTCCGATCCGGTCCGACAGCTTGCCGACCGGTCCCGACAAAAGCGCGATCAATGCCGACAAGGGCAGGAAGATGAAGCCGACCTCGGCCGTGCTCAGATCCCAGCCGGCGATCAGCAGCATCGGCAGATAGAAAAGGTTGGCCGATAGCGCAAAATAGAGGAAGAATGTCGCCACATTGGCGCCGGCGAAAGCACCGAAGCGAAACAGGTTGAGGTCGATCATCGGCTCGCGCTGCCGAAGCTCGAAAACGATGAAGACAGCCAGCAGTACGACGCCTGCGGCAATGCTCGGCCCTGCCATGAGGCCCTCGCCGCTGGCGCTCATCGAGGTCAGCCCATAGGCAAGCGCGCCGAAGGCCAATGTCGCGAGCGCTGCACCACCGAGATCCAGGCTGCGTTTCTCCGTCGGCGTATCGGCAGGAACCTTGGCCAGCAGAAGCCAGATCGAGATCAAGCCCAGCGGCAGGTTGATGGCGAAGATCGCCCGCCAGATCCCGTCGCCGAAGGCCGACAGCACGAAACCGCCGAACACCGGGCCAAGTGCCGTGGTCAGCGCTGAAGCCGCCGCCCAGATCCCAATCGCGCGACCGCGTTCTTTCTTCGGGTAGGCCTTGGCGATGATGGCGAGGCTGCCGGGCACCATGATTGCCGCACCGATGCCCTGCAACGCGCGAAATGCGATCAGCACAATGGCATTCGGCGCCAGCGCACAGGCCAGCGAAGCGACGATGAACAGCGCAATGCCGGACACGAAGGCGCGGCGCAGACCGAATCGGTCGCCGGCGGCACCCCCGGCCAGGATCAGCGCCGACAGCGTCAATGCATAGGCATTGGAAATCCACTGCGCCTCGGCAAGGCTGGCGCCGAGGTTGACGCGAATCGCCGGTGTGGCGATGGCCAGGATCGAGCCGTCTATGAAGCCAAGCGCCGAGGCCAGAATTGCCGCGATCAGCACAAATCGCCGCTGCGACTGCGGACAAAACGTTCCATGCGTGACCGGGCTGGTCAGCGGGACCGCGGCAGCTTTGCTCGGTGAATGCATGAAACCTTGCTTAAACCCCTAGCGCATCGGCAACAACCGGCCAGTGGCTTGCAGTCATTGAAACCAGCCGTTTGGCCAGGGTTGCACCCTGTCAGGGTGCAAATGGCACAGTCATGCCAGCCCGGTTACGTGCAGCCGGCGGGGATCTCGATGAGGCGACCACTTGAGAGCTCGGCTTCATCCTGATCATGCAGCTGGTCTATGGCGCCGCACGTCACAGTTCACTGCTGCGCAAGGTTATCGGCTGAAGGTCCGCCGACAAACTCCACCGTGACACCCGGCGAAACCAGCTTGGCCAACTCCCGCGCATCCCAGTTGGTCAGGCGTACGCAGCCATGGCTTTCGGTCTTGCCGATCTTCGACGGATCCGGCGTGCCGTGGATGCCATAGGTCGGCTTGTCCAGGGCGATCCAGACCGAGCCGACGGGACCGTTCGGCCCAGGCGGAATGGTCAGGACCTTGTCGTTCTGGCCCTGCTTGAAATTGATGCTGGGATTGTAGGTGTAGTTCGGATCGAGCGCGACGCGCGACACCGTGTGAATGCCGGACGGTGACGGCGTGTCCGATGAGCCGATGGTTGCGGGATAGGCCGCGACCAGTCCGCCGCCGGCATCATAGGCGAAAACCTCTTTCTTGTCCTTGTCGGCGACGATGCGGGCCACCGGCGTCGAAACCAGTTTGCCGAAATTGGCGACCTTGATGGTCGTGCCGGGACGATTGAAATCGACGTCCGGGTTGAGCGCTTTGAGATAATTCTCATCCATGTGGAAGCGCTCTGCGAGCGCCTCGGTCACCGACGTATAACCCATGCGATCGAGTTGCGCCTTCTGGCTGTAGTCTTCCGGGATCGACGCGACATAGGGACCGGCCGCATCCTCCGCTGTGATCGTGTAGTTGGCGAAGGCATCGCCGCCGGATTGCGCAAGTGCCGCCTGGATGGCGACCGCGTCGGTCGATCGCAGATTGGCGCCGGTGATCTGGTTGTAGGCGGCGAGCGCCTTGTCGACATTCGAACCGAAACGCCCGTCGATGACGCCAGGCGAAGCGCCACCCCGGTCGAGCAGCACCTGAAGGGCGGCGACATCCTGGCGCGCTCCCAGCGAAAGTGCCGGGGCAACAGTGGTCTTGCCCTCAGCCTTTGGCGGCAGTGCTGCCTGATCGGCTGACGTCGCCGGCTGGGCAGGGTCTATCGAGGCCTCGTTCAGCGGCTGGCGCTTGATAGTACCCGGCTTTGCCGGCTGCGGCGCGTCGGGATAATTGTCATCGTAGCTGCCATCGTCCTGCGGTGCCGGCGGATAGGCTTCGACGGCATTGTCCCCATAGGGATCGTACTCGTCCGCCGGCGGCGGGATAACGCGGCCTTCCTCTTCCAACTGCTGGCGGCGGAACCGCGCCATGTCTTCCGGATCGTCGAGATAGTAGCGGTCGTCGCCGTCGGGGGCGCGGCCCAGTTCGCGCAGTCGTGTCTCGCGGCGCAAGGCGCGGCGGTCGAGCCGGGTCTGCGGCGGCTGGATGGCGATGACCTTGCCGGTATCGGCATCGACGATCACGCGGTTGCCCCTGGCGTCGTAGTAGATGTCGAGATTGCCGTCCTGGGCGATAAGGATGCCACCGGTATCGGCGGCACGGACAATCGGTGGTGCGCTGTCCTGCGTCGGGGCTGCGATTGCATTGGCAGACAAAAGCCCGCCGGCAAGTACCGAAAGGGTGAAGATCGTACGCAGCATAGTGGCGAAACTCTCCGGTCCGTAATTGCCGCCGCCCGGCATTGTTCTCTGGCGAAGCCCCTCGTCAGCAAACCAGTTACCCACCATATGGTTCCAACATGAACCGGGCATGAAGATGGCGGTTTTCCAGCGCCTCGAGGAATATAGACTAGCTTGCGGCAAGTCCCAATTCCTTGCGCGCCTGTCTGGTCAGTTTCAGGGCTACAAGGCGATGGCTCTCGCGCAGATAGTCCTTCAGCGCAGCATCATCCATGCTCTGGCTTGTCCGACGCTGGATCCATGTCATGCCGCGCGAGGCAAGATAGGGCGCGGGCCGCAGGCCCGGCTGCTCCTTGAGCACATCATAGGCGATATCGGAACATTTGAAGGTGACGAAGAGCTGCTGGCCCTGATCCCAGCCGCCAACCGCGAAGACCTTGTTTCCGACCTTCCAGACATGGGCGCCGCCCCATTGGACAACGTGGTTCGTCGCGGGCAGCGAGGCGCAGAAGCCGTTGTAGTCGTCCAGCGTCATCCCGCCCCCTTTTTTTGCGCACGTCGCCCAAAAGTGGCCCCGGTTTTGGGAAAACGACATGCATATGACAAAGACCTAAAACGCCGCGCGTCCGGGAAGGACGCGCGGCGTAGGATCAGGCTGCCACTTCCGCCGCGACGATCGCCGGCTTCGAGCGGAAGTTCAGCCGGTCGGAACCGGCTGTCACCTTGACGGTCGAGCCGTCGAGGATGTCGCCGAGCAGGATCTTCTCCGCCAGCGGGTCCTGCAATTCCTTCTGGATCACCCGCTTCAGCGGCCGCGCGCCATAGGCCGGATCGTAGCCCTTGGCCGCTAGCCAGTCGACCGCCTCCTGGTCCAGCGACAGCGTGATCTTGCGGTCGACAAGCAGGCTCTCCAGCCGCTTGAGCTGGATCTCGACGATGCGGCCCATATCCTGCCGGCGCAGCCGGTGGAACAGGATCACCTCGTCGACGCGATTGAGGAACTCCGGCCGGAACGACGCCCTGACGACACCCATCACCTCGTCGCGAACCAGATCGACGTCCTGATCCTCGGTGAGATTGACGAGATATTCGGCGCCCAGGTTCGACGTCATGATGATCAGCGTGTTGCGGAAGTCCATTGTGCGGCCCTGCCCGTCGGTCAGGCGGCCGTCATCGAGCACCTGCAACAGCACGTTGAACACATCGGGATGCGCCTTCTCGATTTCGTCGAACAGCACGACCTGATAGGGCCGGCGCCGCACCGCTTCGGTCAACGCGCCGCCTTCCTCATAGCCGACATAGCCGGGAGGTGCGCCGATCAGCCGGGCGACCGAGTGCTTTTCCATGAACTCCGACATGTCGATGCGCACCATCGCGCCCTCGTCGTCGAACAGGAAGCTTGCCAGCGCCTTGGTCAGTTCGGTCTTGCCGACGCCCGTCGGCCCGAGGAACATGAACGAGCCGATCGGCCGGTTCGGGTCCTGCAGGCCCGCGCGAGCGCGCCGCACCGCTTTGGAAACAGCCTGCACCGCCTCGCCCTGGCCGACGACACGCTTGCCGATCTCGTCTTCCATGCGCAGCAGCTTGTCGCGCTCGCCCTGCAGCATCTTGTCGACCGGAATGCCGGTCCAGCGCGAGACGATATGGGCCACGTGATCCGGCGTGACCACCTCTTCGACCATGCCGGCCTTGCCGTCCTGGGTTTCGGCCTCCTTCAGCTTCTTTTCCAGTTCCGGGATCTTGCCATAGGCAAGCTCGCCGGCGCGCTGGAATTCACCCTTGCGCTGCGCAATGGCGAGCTCGTTGCGCGCCTCGTCAAGCTGCTTCTTCAGATCGGCGGCCAGCCCGAGCTTCTGCTTCTCGGCCTGCCATTTGGCGGTGATCTCGGTCGATTCCTCCTCGAGGCCGACGAGTTCCTTTTCCAGGCGGGCAAGCCGATCCTTCGAGGCGTCGTCCGTCTCGACCTTGAGCGCCTCGCGTTCGATCTTGAGCTGCATGATGCGGCGATCGATCTCGTCCAGCGCCTCGGGCTTGGAATCGACCTGCATGCGCAGCCGCGATGCGGCTTCGTCGACCAGATCGATCGCCTTGTCCGGCAGGAAGCGATCGGCGATGTAGCGGTTGGACAGCGTCGCCGCCGCCACCAGCGCCGAATCCGAAATGCGCACCTTGTGGTGCTGCTCGTATTTTTCCTTCAGGCCGCGCAGGATCGAGACGGTGTCTTCCACCGTCGGCTCGTCGACAAACACCGGCTGGAAGCGGCGGGCAAGCGCTGCATCCTTCTCGACATGCTTGCGATACTCATCGAGCGTGGTGGCGCCGACGCAGTGCAGCTCGCCGCGCGCCAGCGCCGGCTTCAGAAGGTTCGACGCATCCATGGCGCCATCCGCCTTGCCGGCACCGACCAGCGTGTGCATCTCATCGATGAACAGGATGATGTTGCCGCTGGCCGAAGTGACTTCGGAGAGCACGGCCTTCAGCCGCTCCTCGAACTCGCCGCGATATTTGGCGCCGGCAATCAGCGCGCCCATGTCGAGCGCCATCAATTGCTTGTCCTTCAGCGATTCCGGCACGTCGCCATTGACGATGCGCAGCGCCAGGCCTTCGGCGATCGCCGTCTTGCCGACGCCCGGTTCGCCGATCAGCACCGGATTGTTCTTGGTGCGGCGCGACAGCACCTGAATGGTGCGGCGGATCTCGTCGTCACGGCCGATCACGGGGTCCAGCTTGCCGGCACGGGCATCCGCGGTCAGGTCGCGCGCGTATTTCTTCAGCGCGTCGTAGCCCTGTTCGGCACTCGCCGAATCGGCGGTGCGGCCCTTGCGGACGTCATTGATGACCTGGTTGAGCGCCTGCGGGGTGACGCCGGCCTTGGCCAGTATGTCGGCGGTCTTGGCCGACTTCTCCATGGCCAGCGCCTGCAAGAGCCGCTCCACCGTGACAAAGCTGTCGCCGGCTTTCTTGGCCAGTTCCTCGGCGGTCGAAAACGCTTTTGCCAGCGGCTGGGCCAGATAGAGCTGGCCATTGCCGCCCTCGACCTTGGGCATCGCTTCGAGCGCCGTCTCGACGCCAAGCTTGACGTCGCGAACGTTGCCGCCGGCGCGTTCGATCAGCGACGCGGCCAGGCCCTCATCGTCGTCGACGAGCACTTTCAGGATATGCTCAGGGGTGAATTGCTGATGGTTGCGGGAAAGCGCCATAGTCTGCGCGGACTGGATAAAACCGCGCACGCGCTCTGAGTATTTCTCAAGGTTCATATCTGTCTCCTTCCATCACCGGCCCGCTTTGCGGCACCGGATCCGATTGCGGTGACGGACCCTCCCATTCGAGCCGGGTCCAGTTGAGGCTGATATGGTGCACAAGCTCCGAACCCTCAAGACGTCTCGATATCGGCAACTTCATAATATTGCACGGCCGCGCAAACGAAAAAGGCGGAGATTTCTCTCCGCCGTTCAATGCCTTGAAATGCCGTTCGATCAGTTGTCGATATCGACATTGACCGGTTGGGCGTTGCCGCTGTCGACCGGGGCCGCAGCCGCCTCGCCGGCGTTGGCCACGGAATTGGCATTGTCACTACCGCCATCAACCTGATCGGCGTTGACGCGCGGGCGGCGCGGCCGCCTCGGACGACGGGCAGCACCGCTTTCGGCGGCCGCCTCGTTGAGTTCGGCCTGGGCCGCAAGGCCTGCCGGCGAAAGATTCTCGAACGACGGAGCCGGTTCGGCCGCAGCAACGGATTCGGTCGGCGCGGCGGCTTCGGCCTCGCTCGGAGCCTCGTTGCCCTGCGGTTGACCACCTTGCTCCACAGACGAACCAAAGTCGCGCTGGCCGTTCTGGCCATAACCGCCATTGGGGCGACGATCGCGATGGCGCCCGCCATTGTTGTCGCGGCCACCATTGTTGCGCCCGCCATTATTATCACGGGCCTCACGGCCACCTTCCCGGTTGAGCGCAACCTCGGCCGGCGTCCCTTCGATGACCGGCTGCGGGCCCGCGCCATGGTTGATCACCGGGATCTGGGCATCGGAAACAGTGTTGCTGTTGTTGCCGCCATTGTCGAAATCGTCGCGGTCCTCGTCGCCGTCATCGTCGAAATCATCACGATTCTGCTGCGCGTTCTGGATCGGCATCTGCGCCTGTGCGGCCGCGATGATGCGATTGTAGTGCTCGGCGTGCTGGAGATAGTTCTCCGCCATGACCCGGTCGCCGGAGCTGTGAGAATCGCGGGCAAGGGTGGCGTACTTTTCGGCGATCTGCTGAGCCGAACCGCGGATCTTCACATCCGGGCCATTGCTCTCGTAGTTGCGCGTCAGGGGATTAGGCCCCTTGCGGTTGTTGTTGTTATTGTTGTTGTTATTGTTACCACCGCCGCCGCCATTATTATTGCGACCGCGCATGCGCCTGTTCTGCTGTTGTGGCCTCATCAAACTCTCTTCATTTTGAAATTTTCGAAAAACTCTTCACGAACGGAGGCGCTCATGCAGCCAGCCGTTTCGTCTCTTCACCGGCGTTCGCCCGCATCGATTGCGTTGGCGCCACGTGCCATCCTGTTCCGGTTACATCACTTGCCGGACGATTCCCGCACGAAGCTTGGGCATCGTTTGCGCAAGAAGGCAGCTATTTCCAAGGAAAACCGAATCGCTAAGAGCACTGCCTGCTTCGTCTCATCCGGTTAAGGCGACCCTAGCCGCATTCCCCGGCATTGCCAAGCGCTTTTTTGCACTGCGTCAAGGCTTTATCCTTTCAAAGACAATAACCCTGTCGTTTCCGCCGAGGTCACGAAAAGCACCGCCCGACACGTAGCCGGCTGCAGCGAATATCTCGCAGACCTCGTTGCGTTGCGTATGGCCGATCTCGACCGCAATCCTGCCTTCAGTTTCCAAAAACCTTGCCGCTTCCGCAGCGATGGTTCTGTAGGGGTTCAGACCGTCCGCGCCGCCATCCAGGGCCAGGCGCGGGTCGAAATTGCGGACTTCGTCCTGCAGATTTCCAATGTCTTCGGTGGTTATATAGGGAGGGTTTGCGGCGATTACATGGTACCGGCCGAAAACTTTTTCGAACCAGTCCGACTGCAGCGCCGTGAACCGGTCTGCAAGACCCAGTTTCCCGGCATTACTGGCCGCCGTCGCCAGCGCACCTGCGGACAGATCGACGCCGGTGGCGCTAGCCGTCGGTACGACGCTGAGCAGCGCCAGCGCAATGGCGCCGGTGCCGGTGCCAAGATCGAGGATGCGGCACCTGCCTTCCCGCGCCGCAACTGCCTTGACGAAGGGCAATATCGCCTCGACCAGCGTTTCGGTATCCGGCCGCGGCTCCAGCGTTTCCGGCGACAGCGACAGGCGCAAACCGTAGAATTCACGATAGCCGAGGATGCGATGCACCGGTTCGCCGCCAGCGCGGCGTCTCAAGGCGGCATCGATTTCGGCAACAACGCCGGCGCCGAGCCTGCGTTCGGGGTCCGCAATGGCTTGCGTGCGCGTAGTGCCCGAAAAATGCTCGACGATCAGCCTCGCATCGAGCGCCGGGTCGTCGACAGTGGTGCCAAGCCGGGCCCGCGCTTCCCGCAGCAGCGGGCCGAGTGCGTCGGGCAGGTCAGTCATCGATGCCGATGTCGGCGAGCAATTTCGACTGGTGATCGGCAATCAGCGCGTTGATGATCTCGTCGAGTTCGCCCATCATCACCCGGTCGAGCTTGTAGAGCGTCAAATTGATGCGATGGTCGGTGACGCGGCCTTGCGGGAAATTATAGGTTCGGATGCGCTCCGAGCGGTCACCGGAACCGACCTGCGACTTGCGCGATTCGGAACGCTCCTCGTCGGCCTTGCCGCGCTCCAGATCATAGAGCCGGGCACGCAGGATCTGCATGGCCTTGGCGCGGTTCTGATGCTGCGATTTCTCCGCCTGCACGACCATGATGCCAGTCGGCAGATGGGTGATGCGGACGGCCGAATCGGTGGTGTTGACGTGCTGGCCGCCCGAACCCGAGGCGCGCATCGTGTCGATGCGGATGTCTTCGGCCCTGATGTCGATGTCGACCTCTTCGGCTTCGGGCAGCACCGCGACGGTTGCGGCCGAGGTGTGAATGCGCCCGCTGGCCTCCGTTGCCGGCACACGCTGCACGCGGTGCACGCCGGATTCGAATTTCAGATGCGCAAAGACGCCTTTGCCCGACACGGTGGCGATGATTTCCTTGAAGCCGCCGGCGTCGCCATCGCTGGCCGAGGCGGTTTCGAAACGCCAGCCGCGTTCGGCGGCGTAGCGCTCATACATGCGAAACAGGTCGCCGGCGAACAGCGCGGCCTCGTCACCGCCGGTGCCGGCGCGGATTTCGAGAATGGCGTTCTTGTCGTCGGCGGCATCCCTGGGCAACAGCAGGATCTGGATATCCTTCTGCAACGCCTCGATGCGCTCCTCGATCTCCGGCAGCTCGGCCTCGGCGAGCGCCCGCATCTCGGCATCGGTGCCCTTGTCGGCAAGCATGGCTTCCAGATCGGCCTGTTCACGCTCGGCCAGGCGCAGTGCCCTGACCTTGGCCACCATATCCTGGATTTCGGCATATTCGGACGCCATGCGCACATAGGCATCCGGCGCCGGACCAGCCGACATCTGCGCTTCGAGCATCTCGAAACGCTTGACGACTTGATCCATACGATCGCGGGGCAAATTGACCATGATGAGGCTGCTACAATGGGATCGAACGGTCGTCGGCAAAGGCCTGCAGCAGCGCCCGCATCGGCAAGCCCTGTGCCGGAGCCATCAGATTGTCGTCGAAAAACGCCTTCAACTCGTCCAGCGGCAGTTCCGTCAGCATCGCCTTGACCGGACCGATCGAGGCCGGCGACATCGAGATCGAACGGAAACCGAGGCCGATCAGCGCCATCGCCGAGATCGGCTTGCCGGCGAGTTCGCCGCACAGCGTCACCGGCGTATTGTTGCGGACGCCGGCATCGGCGATCTGCTTGAGCACACGCAGGAACGGCGCCGACAGCGTGTCGAAGCGGTTTGCCAATTGCGTGTTGCCACGGTCGACGGCCATGACGAACTGGAACAGGTCGTTCGAACCGACAGAGACGAAATCGACCGCCTTCATCAATTCATCGAGCTGGAACAATAGCGACGGAACTTCCAACATCGCGCCCAGCTTCAGGCTGGTCGGCAAATGATGGGCAAAGCGCGACAAATGCCGCACCTCGCGATCGATGATCTCGCGTGCCTGGGCGATCTCGCCCAGCTCGGTCACCATCGGCAGCATCAGCTTCAATTCGCGGCCGCCGCTGGCCTTGAGCAAAGCGCGGATCTGGGTGCGCAACAACCCCGGCCGGTCAAGCGTCAGGCGAATCGCCCGCCAGCCAAGCGCCGGGTTCTCTTCCTGGATCGCACCCTTGAAATAGGGCAGCACCTTGTCGCCGCCAATGTCGATGGTGCGGAAAGTGACCGGCTTGCCGCGCGCCGCTTCGAGCACGTCGCGGTACAGCTTTTCCTGGGCTTCGGCCCGAGGAAATGTCGAGGCGACCATGAATTGAAGTTCGGTGCGGAACAGGCCGATACCGGCCGCACCCGCTTCGGCAAGCTGCGGCAGGTCGACGGCGAGACCGGCATTCATCAACAGGTCGACCTGGACACCGTCCCTGGTCGTCGACGGCTTCTTGCGCAGTTCGCGGTAGACCTCTTGCCGGCGCGCCCTGAAACGCACCTTTTCGGCATAGGCGGCTTCGAGATCGGGCTGCGGCCGCAAATGGATCACGCCCTCTTCGCCGTCGACGATGATGGCGTCGCCGTTTTCCGCCATGGAGACGGCGCCCTTCATCTGTCCGGCGACGGGAATGCCCATGGCGCGCGCGACAATGACGACGTGGCTGGTCGCGGCACCATCCTCGAGCACCAGCCCGCGCATCTTGTCCCTGGGATAGTCGAGCAGCTCGGCGGCCCCCATCGAACGGGCAACGATGATGGCGTCCTTCGGCAAGGATGCGGCGACATCTTCCGGCCCGCGCCCCATCAGCTGGCGCAGCAGGCGGTTGGCGAGGTCGTCGAAATCGCTCATCCGCTCGCGCAGATAGGGATCGGTCATGTGCAGCATGCGGGCGCGCATGTCGCTCTGCACCTTTTCCACCGCCGCTTCGGCCGTCAGGCCGTTGCGGATGGCCTCTTCCAGCCGCCGCACCCAGCCGCGATCGTTGGCGAACATGCGATAGGCTTCCAGCACCTGGCGATGCTCGCCTTCGAAGGCGACGTCGCGGCGCTCCAGCATGTCGTCGATGGACAGCCTGAGCGAGCTGAGTGAGGTCTCGAGCCGGCGGACCTCTTCCTCGCTGTCTTCGTTGAACAGATTGGTGACCACGATGCGCGGCTCGTGCAGCACGACATGGCCAAGCCCGACGCCCTCATTGAAGGACAGGCCGGTGAAGCTGACAGGGCGGCGCAGATCGAGTTCGAGGCCGGGCCGGGTCAGCCGCGCCAGATCGCCGGTGGCGATCATCTCGGCGATCACCATCGCCGTGGTTTCCAGCGCCTCGACCTCGTCGTCGCGGTAGTGGCGCATGGTTTTGTTCTGCACCACCAGCACGCCCAGCGTGCGCCCTGCCCGCAGCACCGGCACGCCGAGGAACGAGTTGTAGATCTCTTCCCCGGTCTCCGGCAGATAGGCAAAGGCAGGGTGTTCCTGCGCATTGGACAGGTTGAGCGGCCGCGCGCTGGCGGCGATCGTGCCGACCAGGCCTTGGCCCAGCCGCAACTGCGCCAAATGGACGGCGTTCGGGTTCAGACCTTCGGTGGCGTAGAGTTCGAGCACCGAATCGGCGCGCAGCACATAGAGCGAGCAGACTTCCGCGACCATGTTGGAGGCGATGTCGCGCACAATCCGGTCAAGCCGCTCCTGCGGCTCCAGCGGCTCCTGCATGAGCTCGCGGAGCCGTTTGAGCAAAACGCGCGGGCCACTGGCCTGATCACGCATCGCGGCTTCTTCTCCAATGGGCATTCTGCCCGCCGCAGTTTCCACCGCGACCGGCGCACACGCAACAACTCAAATCGTTCTCGCTACTGCTTATCCAGACCGTAGACGGAATGCAAAGTACGAACCGCAAGTTCCGTATACGGACCGTCGATCAGGATCGAAATCTTGATCTCGGAGGTCGTGATGGCGCGGATGTTGATCGATTTGTCGGCCAGCGCCTTGAAAGCGGTGGCGGCGACGCCGGCATGGCTCCTCATGCCGATGCCGATGACCGAAACCTTCGACATGCCGGCTTCCGACTGCACGACATCGTAGCCGATCGAAGCCTTGAGGCGTTCAAGCACGGCCAGCGCCTTGTCGACATCGCCCGACGGCACGGTGAAGGTCATGTCGGTGAACTTGCCGTCCTCGGAAATGTTCTGGACGATCATGTCGACATTGATGTTGGCCTCGGCCAGCGGCCCGAAGATGCCGGCGGCAACGCCCGGCCGGTCGCCGACCCGGCGCAGCGAAATCTGCGCTTCATCCTTGGCGTAGGCAATTCCGGTGACGACCTGCTGTTCCACGATCTCTTCCTCGTCGCAAATGAGCGTTCCGGGCGGATTGAGCAAATCCCCCATTCCGGGCGCGTCGGGATCGTCGAAGGACGACCGCACGAAGGTACGCACCCTGTGCACCATGGCAAGCTCGACCGAACGCACCTGCAGAACCTTGGCGCCGAGCGAAGCCATTTCAAGCATTTCCTCGAACGATATCTTGGCCAGCCGCCGCGCCTTGGGCTCGATGCGCGGATCGGTGGTGTAGACCCCGTCGACGTCGGTATAGATGTCGCAGCGATCAGCCTTGACCGCCGCGGCTATGGCGACAGCACTGGTATCGGAGCCGCCGCGGCCGAGCGTGGCGATACGATTGTCCGGGCCAATGCCCTGGAACCCGGCGATCACCGCCACCTGGCCCTCGCCGAAGCGCTTGATCAGGAACGCGCCGTCGATGTCGAGGATGCGCGCCGCTCCATGCGCATTGTCGGTCTTGATCGGGATCTGCCAGCCCTGCCAGGAGCGGGCATGCACGCCCATGTTCTGCAAGGTGATGGCCAGAAGGCCGGCCGTGACCTGCTCGCCGGAAGCGACGACCGCGTCATATTCGCGTGCGTCATGCATCGGCGAGGCCTCACGCGTCCAGCCGACCAGTTCATTGGTTTTCCCGGCCATCGCCGAAACGACCACCGCCACCTCATGGCCGGCGTCGACCTCGCGTTTGACGTGACGCGCCACGTTGCGGATGCGGGCGATGTCGGCGACCGAGGTTCCGCCGAATTTCATCACGATGCGCGCCATGGGAGCGAAATGCCTTTGCCTAAAGCCGGATCCCGGCCAAAAGCCGGAATCCCGAAAAGCGGAAGGCCGGCTGACGCCGGCCGCTGAATGCGCGGCCTCCTTAGCCAAATGATGAAGGTTTCGCAAGGCTGGCGGCCGATTGCGGCGCCAGAACTCGGCATATTGCCTTCCGCCCCGCCGCCGCCTACGAAATGCAGCCTGCGGGGAATTCTTTTGGTTCGGCATAACAGATGATGATTGCTCGTCTTCGACGTGCCATGCGATGGCAATCGCTCCCGCTTGTCGCCGGCTTCGCCGTGCTGGCGCTGATTGTCGGCAGCCGCGCCATGCTGGTCGAGGAACAGCGGGCCAACCGCGCCGCCGCGCGCGAGGCAATCGAATATCAGCAATTGCTTTCGGGTCTGCTTTCTCTGGCACAGGAAGCCGAGAACGGCCAGCGTGGCTACCTGCTGACCGGCGAGAAATCCTATCTCGAACCCTATCGGAGCTCTGTCCGCGCCATTCCGGGCCAACTTGCCCGCATCGACAGCTTGACCGCCCCCGACGACCAGCTCGTCCAGCCGATCAACCATATCAAGGACGCGCTTTCGCAAAAGCAGGCTGAACTGGCCGAGACGATTGCCCTGTACGACCAGGGCAATGCGACGAATGCCCTGGATCTGGTTCGCAGCGGCCAGGGCAAGGCCGTCATGGACGAAATCCGGACCAGCATGGATACGGTCCGACGCATCAGTGCCGCAGCCGTCGCCGCGCGCGACGCGCATACCGACCAGGTCGAGGCCTGGCTACGCATCGGTTCGCTGACGGCGCTGCTGGCGATCTTCCTGCTTGCCGGCTACGCGATCAGGGAATCGCGCCGCCGCTTCCGTGAGGTGGCCGTCGCCCAGGATGAGTTGGTGCGCAAGAACGTCGCCCTCGGTAAGGAGATCGAGACTCGCGAAAAGGCCGAATCCCAAATCCGCCAGATGCACAAGATGGAGGCGGTCGGCCAGCTTACAGGCGGCATCGCCCACGACTTCAACAACATGCTGGCGGTGATCATCAGCGCCATGAACCTCGCCCAGCGCAAGCTGGCGCGCGGCGAGCACGACATCGCACAATTCATCGACGCGGCGATCGATGCCGCGACCCGCGCCGCCAATCTGACGGCCCGGCTGCTCGCCTTCTCGCGTCAGCAGCCGCTGGCGCCGCAGATCGTCGACGCCAACCGCCTGCTGACCGGGATGTCCGACCTGATCCGGCGGGCACTCGGCGAAACCATCCGCATCGAAACGGTGCTGGCGGGAGACTTGTGGAAAACCCATGCCGACCCGAGCCAGATCGAGAACGCCGTTCTCAACCTGGCCGTCAACGCCCGCGACGCCATGGGCGATGATGGCAAGCTGACCATCGAGACCGCCAACAGCCATCTCGACGACAGCTACGCCGCCGCCCATGCCGAAGTCGCGGCCGGCCAGTATGTGATGATCGCCGTCAGCGATACCGGTTCGGGCATGACCCCCGATGTCATCGCCAAGGCCTTCGAACCCTTCTTCACCACCAAGGCGGTCAACAAGGGCACCGGCCTGGGGTTGAGCCAGGTGTTCGGCTTCGTCAAACAGTCGGGTGGGCATGTCAACATCTATTCCGAACCCGGCGAAGGCACGACGATCAAGATCTACTTGCCGCGGTATTTCGGCGCCGAAGAGCCGGCCGTGACCACGGGGCGAGGCGACAACACCGCCGCACCGGTCACCGAAACGATCCTTGTCGTTGAGGATGATGCCCGCGTGCGGGTCTCCACGACTGAGGCCATACGCGAACTCGGATACACCGTCATTCATGCAGCGAGCGGCGAGGAAGCGTTGCAGAAACTGGCGGAGAACCCGAACGTCGCCCTGCTGTTCACCGACATCGTCATGCCCGTCATGAACGGCCGCAAGCTGGCGGAAGAGGCCGTTGCCCGCATGCCGCTGCTGAAGGTGATCTTCACCACCGGCTTCACCAGGAACGCGGTGGTCCACAACGGCGTGCTCGACCACGAAGTGCATTTCCTCGCCAAGCCCTTCACCATCGAGCAACTGGCGGCGAAACTGCGTGACGTGCTCGGCACGACGCAGGTCGCAGCGGATTGATCACAATCGCTTCAGCCTGACGCAGCCGCACTTCTCCACAGGCCGGGATAATCGACAACGAAGCCGTGCGGCGAGACGTTGAGCGTCTCGTCATAGCCGAACACCGGCGCGGCATAGGCGTAGCGAACGGTGTCGAGACGCCGATAGCTCTGATCGAGGCGCACCAGGCTCAGTTCAGGGAAAGTCAGGTAGGCGGCCGGAGCAGGCGCCGCCTCGCCGATGCCTAGGTCGAACCGGCGGATCGCCAACAGGTTCGATGCCGGTGTGAAGCCAAGATCGACATCGACAAGGCCGTCGACACCCTGCTGGACTTCGCCGTTCAGCATCCACTGGCCGTTGGAATCGCGTTCGATCGCATAGTGCAGCTGGCGCGTGCCGAGAAAGCCTTCGATAAGCGCCGCCCGTGTGTGCCAGCCGGCATCGCAATTCACCTCGTAGGCGAGGCAGCACGGCTTGCCGTCCTGGATGAAGATGGCTTGTCCCTTGAGGCTGTGCCCGCCATCGTTCT
Source organism: Mesorhizobium sp. M7A.F.Ca.MR.148.00.0.0 (assembly GCF_003997735.1). NCBI lineage: Bacteria > Pseudomonadati > Pseudomonadota > Alphaproteobacteria > Hyphomicrobiales > Phyllobacteriaceae > Mesorhizobium > Mesorhizobium sp. M7A.F.Ca.MR.148.00.0.0. The sequence goes on from NZ_RZTB01000003.1 coordinate 18,584, forward strand.
GCGAAAGCAGACAGGCATCATGCCCCTCCACGTCCAGCCGATGCCAGAGGATCGAAGCCGTCATTGCTGTCATCGTCACCTCCTTCGAATTCAAAACGATGATGTATTCCTTCGCCCGCCAGGCCAATTGTGTTTCACCGCGGCGCGCTTCAGCTGACATGCCCTGACAGAATCCGGGTCCCTGCCGGCAGAGGAAAATTGTTGCCTTGACATTCGCGGCCTCACGCCCGACTTCCTAGCGCACGACCCCGAAATCGAAGTCGATTTCGGAAAGGATCATGCGCAGAATCTAAAGTGCTACAGCGTCCTTTGCGCGTCCAAGAGGACGTGCGGCGCTGTAGTGTCGAGGAGACCAACCCATGCCAGAGCCCCGACGATCGACAATCGATGCCGGAGAAGTGGAACGCTTTTCCGCCCTTGCCGCCGAATGGTGGAACCCGAACGGCAAGTTCCGTCCCCTGCACAAATTCAATCCGGTCCGGTTGGCCTATATCCGCGACCAGATAGCGACGCGCTTCGGCCGTGACCCACGCGCTGCAAGGCCTTTCGAGGGCCTGCGCATCCTCGACATCGGCTGTGGCGGCGGACTTCTGTGCGAGCCGATGGCGCGGCTTGGCGCCGAAGTCGTGGGCGCGGATGCCTCCGAAACCAACATCGAAGTGGCCAAGCTGCACGCCGCCGAGGGCAATGTCAGCGTCGACTATCGCGCCACGACGGCCGAGGACCTTGCCGACGCCGGCGAGAAATTCGACGTCATCCTCAACATGGAAGTGGTCGAGCATGTCGCCGACATCGACCTGTTCGTCGCCAAATGCGGCGAGATGGTGCGGCCCGGCGGCATCATGTTCGTGGCCACCATCAACCGCACCCTGAAGGCGCTGGGCTTAGCCATCATCGGCGCCGAATATGTACTGCGCTGGCTACCGCGCGGCACCCACCAGTTCGGCAAGCTGGTGCGCCCGGAAGAACTCGAAAAGGCGCTGGGCGGCGCCGGCCTGACCATCATCGACCGCACCGGCGTCACCTACAACCCGCTGGCCGACCGCTGGGCGCGGTCGAAGGACATGGACGTCAACTACATGGTCCTGGCGGAAAAAGGCTCGGTCTGATCTTATTCTGAATTCTGGCCTTATTCAGATTTCAGCGGCCTGTAGCCGCCGCGCCAGTAGATCAGCGCCTGGCCGGCATCGTGGGTGCGCACGGCCTCGACCGAGCCGATGACGATGGAATGCGTGCCGCGATCGATCATCTCGTCGAGGCTGCAGTCGAACGCGGCCACCGCGTCCGAAAGCAGTAAAGCTCCGGTCTTGAGCGTCATCCATTCGGCGCCCTCATAGCGGTCCTTCCCTTGATGCCGCCAAAGCCGGACAACCGCTCGGCCACGCGCTGATGCTGGGGGCCAAGCGAATTGACGCCGAAATGCCGGTAGCGTTCGATCACCGGCCAGGTCGACGACGACCTGTTGACGCAGGCGATCACCTTGGGCGGCTCGGCCGACAGCGAGACGACCGAAATGACCACCAGGCCGGAGCGATCCTCGCCGGTGCCAGCGGTGATGACGCTGACATTGCCGACGATCAGCCGCATCGCGGCGCGAAAATCAGCTACATCGACAGCAGTCGCCTCTGATGTCTTCGGTTCGTTCATGGCTTGCTCCAGAGCACGATTCCAAAAAGGGAACGGTCCTCGGAAAAGATCACGCTCAAACAGGAAGATAAAGCAGATCTGGATACAAATTCAGGTGAAATCGGCTCCAGGCGCGAAGGTGATTCGGATCCCCTGCGACCGCTCACGCCTTCTGGCTTTGTGCCCTGGTGGTGATGAACACGCCGGCGGTGATGATGAGCGCGCCTGCCCAGGTCAGCAGCTGATAGTGCTCGCCGAGGAAGATGGTTCCGGCAAACAGGCCGACGGCCGCCGCGACATAACCGATCTGGCTGAGATAGACCGGGCCGCCAACCGCTTGCAGCCTGAAGAAGAAGGCGAACATAGCCGACGCCGACGCGACCTGCGCGATGACCACCAGCGGCACGCCGCCGAGTGGCGCGAAAGCCTCGCCGCCGAACAGGAGGAGAATGCCGGCAAGCAGCATCGCCGCCGACGCCAGATGGCTGCCGACGGCAAGCTCGATCGGGCCGGTGCCGTCCGGCCAGTCGACCGTACGATAGATGTTGCCGACGGCAAGGCTGACCGGGATGAGCAAACCCATCACCACCCAGAACAAATCGGCCGGCTGGCCGGCCTCGCCGCGCGTCACCGCGACCATGACGGCGCCGACGAAGCCGACGGCGATGCCGACAATGCCCAGCATGTTGGGGCGCCGGACACGCAACAGGATCGAGAACACCAGTGTGATGACAGGCGACAGGGTGAACATGATGCCGGTGTAGCCGGCGCCCAGATGCGGGATGGCCGAGAACATCAGGAGGTTGGGGACGGCATAGGACACCGCGGCGGTGACGAAGAAATAGCGGAATTTGTGCGCGGTGAGCCGGACCCGCTGGCCGCGAGCCAGGAGCACGCACAGCAAGACGCCGCCGGCGCCGAGCGAGATGACGAAGGCCCAGACCATGGCCGGCACGCCGGCAGCCGTGGCGAGCTTGCCGAATGGCAGCGTCAGGCCGAGCAGGCCGCCGGTGACGACCAGCAGGCCGAGCGCCGAATCCCAAAGACGTTTCATTGACCGAATCCTGTAGCGCGGCCCTTGGCCGGCATTGCATGTTAAGATAAGATAATGGAAAGATTCTTAACGTCAAGATATATGATGGTGAGACAATTGGACAGGGCAGCAAGAGCGATCGAGCAATGGAAGCGGGAGCGGCCCGATCTGGATGTCTCGCCAATGGGTGTGCTCGGGCGGCTGAACGAGGCCTCCTCGCTGATCGCCCGCGAGCGCCTGGCGCCGTTGTTTGCCCGTTATGGATTGCAGTCCGGGGAATTTGACGTGCTGGCAACGCTGCGCCGTTCAGGCTCTCCCTACGCGCTGACGCCGACCGCTCTCTACGAGGCGACGATGGTGACGTCCGGCGCCATGACCAACAGGCTAGACCGGCTCGAAACGTCCGGATTGATCCTGCGCGGGCCGCATCCCAACGATAGGCGCGGCATTGTCGTGCGGCTGACCGACAAGGGCCTGGCCTTGATCGATGAAGCCGTTACCGCCCACGTGGCCAACGAACACGAGGTTCTCTCGGGCTTGACGCCGGCGGAACAGGAGACGCTCTCTCGGCTGCTTGAGAAATTGATCGGGAGTGTGGGCTAGAGCAACTCCAGGAAAAGTTTTCCGCCTGGAATTGCGTCAAACAAAGAGTTAGAGCCCCCTCTCCGTGAAACGGTGAAATGCTCTAGCCGGTCAGTTCATAGGCTGCCGCGAGAACCGGCGCCGGTGTTTCCAGCGCTGGTATGATACGGTGAGGTGGACAAGCCGGGTCGGCATGTTGAGGTAGAGCAGAGCATCTCGCAAACCACTGAGATTTCGCTCACTCATCGCCTTGTCGGAAAAGTCCGGCATGGCCTCAAGTGTCGCTTCAGCTTGCTGGCCCCGGCCCTTTCCTGTCGGCAATCTGGCCGCAAAGGCTATTTCTCGACGCAGACAGACCTGCTCGACGCGATCCCGCAACGCCTCTTCGTAGCCGATACCGCATCGCATAAGCCGCGCGTGGGTGGCCTCATGGACGATAATCGAAGCGACCAATTCCGGCGTCGTCTCTTCGCTGATGATATGGCGCTCGTCCAATTCGCACGCCTTGGAGGAGTTCGCCCATTGCGCGACCGAAGCAGGAAGGGTTGTGACGAATACCTGTCTTACGTCACCAAGCAGCCGTCTGTAGCGCACTGGATCAAAATCACGAATAAGCTGAAGCGCCTCGACGATCTTGTCAGTGCCCTTGTCGCTTATGATGAGCAATCCGTCGACCGTTCGGGTACCGCTAAGCTTCACGGCGGCCCAGCGGGCTAATCGGCCAACGACGGCTCTTATGCTGCGTTCCGGCTCAATCGCTTCTGGGTCGCGCAAAGCTCCCTCGGAATTCAGTTGCGATCGTCCGGGAACACCGGGATCGGCATGAACTCGACGCCGTCCTCGGCCAAGCTCTTGGCTTCGTCCAGCGTCGCCTCGCCATAGATGCCGCGCGGGTCGCTCTCGCCGAAATGGATCTTTCGCGCTTCCTCGGCGAACTTGTCGCCGACATAGTCGGCATTCTCGCGCACCTTCTCGGCCATCGCCTTGAGCTGTGCCAAAGCCTGCTTCTGCGCCTCGCCCATGGCGAGCGCTATGGTTTCCTGCTTGCGCGCCGTGGAGACAGCCGGCGCCATCAGCGCCTTCTGCACCTTGTGCGATCCGCAGGTGGGGCAATCGACAAAGCCGCGCTTCTTCTGGGTGTCGAAATCGTCGTTGCTGCGGAACCAGCCTTCGAATTCGTGCTCGTGCTCGCAGATCAGGGCAAAGCGGATCAAGAGGCTGCACCCCTGAGCCGCGGCGCCTCGCCCGAACCGGCATTGACGGCGAAATCCCGTGCATTTCTGAGATTGGGGATCTTCTTGCGCGCGGCAAGCGACTGCGCCGGGTCGATCTCGGCGACGATCACCGCCGGTTCGTCATGCGCGGCTTCCGCGATGATACGGCCCCACGGATCGACGATCAGCGAATGACCGTAGGTCTCGCGGCCATCCTCATGCAGGCCGCCTTGCGCGGCGGCAACGACATAGGCGCCATTCTCGATGGCGCGGGCCCTGAGCAGCACGTGCCAGTGCGCCTCGCCGGTCTGGCGGGTGAAGGCGGCCGGTACCGAAAGCAGGTCGGCGCCGGCAAGCGCCTCGGCGCGGAACAATTGCGGAAAGCGCAAATCGTAGCAAACGGCGAAGCCGAGCTTTGCACCCTCGATCTCGGTGACGACGGCCTCGGTGCCCGGTTCGTAAGCGGCGGATTCACGCCAGGATTCGCCATTGTCGAGGTCAACGTCGAACATATGGATCTTGTCGTAGGTGGCGAGCGCAGCACCATCCGGCCCGAACAGCAGCGCCCGGTTGGCGAGCTTGCCGTCGGCGCGTAAAATGGCGGTCGAGCCGATATGCAGGAAGACGCCGAGTTCCCTGGCCAGCCTGCGCGCGGTCGCGACGACGATGTCCTTGTCCTCGGAGGTGAAGGAGGCTGCGCGGGCTTGCCTGTCGCGGATCAGCGCGCCGGTCATTTCCGGCGTCTGGATATAGGTGGCACCCAGGCTGGCTGCTTCGCGCACCAGCCGTTCGAGATCCACGGCGTTGCGCTCGGGACTCTCACCTGAGCGCATCTGGATCGCAGCGGCTTTGAAAACACCCATCGTCATTCCCTCAATTCGTCGCGCCGTTGGCGAGCAGTTTGTCCAGCCGGCCTTCGGCTTCTAGCTCGTGGAGGTCGTCACAGCCGCCGATATGCGTATCGCCGATGAAAATCTGCGGAAAGGTCGTGCGGCCATGCGCCCGGGAGATCATCTCCTGGCGCAGTTCCGGCGAGAAGGAGGCATCGTGCTCGGTAAAGGCGACGCCCTTGCGCTCGAGCAGCCGCTTGGCTGCCGTGCAATAGCCGCACATCATGCGGGTATAGATCGTGACATCGGCCATGACGAATTTCCGCTGTTCGTTGCCGACTTATATAGTCGCGGACTCGTCCGCCCGGAAGTCCCCCGGCAACACACGCGCAAAGGTCAGCACGTCGACGGCGGCCGCACCTCCCCTTTTCAGCGCCTTGGTGGCGGAACGCACCGTGGCGCCGGTGGTGTAGACATCGTCGATCAAAAGCACCCTGCGGCCGGCGATCTCGATTTCCGCCTCGGCGGGTACCCGAAAGGCAGCCCGCACATTTTCCTCGCGTTCCCCGCGCTCCAGCCCGACCTGCTGGCGGGTGAGTTTCACGCGCCGCACCGCCGAGGGGGCGAAGGGCAGTTCGCTGAGCACCGAGACCGCCCTCGCCAGTTCCGCCGATTGGTTGAAGCGCCGCCTGAAAAAGCGCCGCCAGTGCAGCGGCACCGGCACCACCACATCCGCCTCGGCGATGAGATCGGCACCCGCACGCACCATCCAGCGCGCCATCCATGGTGCCAGATCCGTGCGATCCTGGTATTTCAACCCTTGCACCATCTGGCGGGCAACGCCGGAATAGGCGACCGCCGCCCGCGCCCGCTCGAAAGGCGGCGGATCGGCAATCGCCTCGGCCGACAGAAAGCCTTCGCCCATATGATGGGTGAACGGCGTGCCCATGACCGGGCACCATGGCCGCTCCAGCAGCCTGAGCTTCGGCCAGCAGGCGCCGCACAGCACGCCTGGCTGCGAGACATGCCGGCGGCAACCGGCGCAGACCGGCGGAAACAGCATACGCGCCGGCCAGCCGACAACCGACCGGGCCAGGTTCGTGATCGCGATGGACTTGATCTTGGGCATCGGATCGGCCACGTGGTTGCTCCTGCGCGCCACTATATCAACGATCCCGGAGCGTGGACAAACAAAGGATCTGCCCGTTGCAGCCGATAATGGATACCTCTCTATGGCTGGCGCACAAGCGGCGCGCGCTTGCCCATCCGGTCGACGGTGCGGACTTCCTCATGCGCCGCACGGCCGAGGACCTTGCCGACCGGCTGGGTGCCGTCGAGCGCAGGTTCGGCAAGGCGGCTGTGCTGTTTTGCCAAACGCCGGCAGCAGCCGAAACGCTCGCCGAAAGCGGCAAGGTCGCCGACATCGTCCGCGTCGAGGCGGACACGGCCTTCCTGAGCAGTGGCGGCGCCGGCTTGATCGCACCGCTCGAAACCGTGCCGTTCGAAGCGGAAAGCCTCGATCTGGCGGTGTCGCTTCTGTCGCTGCAGGCCATGAACGACATTCCCGGCATGCTGATCCAGATCCGCCGTGCGTTGCGGCCGGATGGGCTTTTCCTCGGCGCCTTTGCCGGCGCCGGTACGCTTTACGAGTTGCGCGAAAGCCTGCTTTCGGCCGAGACCGAGCTTTACGGCGGCGCCAGCCCGCGTGTCGCCCCGTTCACCGACGTGCGCGATGCCGGTGCGCTGCTGCAGCGCGCCGGTCTCGCTCTGCCGGTCGCCGACGTCGAGACGGTGACGGTGCGCTATGCCAGCCTGTTCAACCTGATGGCGGATCTGCGGGCCATGGGCGAAACCTCTGCGCTCACCGATCGCAGCCGGCGGCCGGGCTCGCGCAAGCTGTTTGCCCGCGCGGCGGAAATCTACGCCGATCGGTTTTCCGACCCCGACGGCCGCGTGAGGGCAAGTTTCTCGATTGTCTGGATGTCCGGCTGGGCGCCCGACGCATCGCAGCAAAAACCGCTTAAGCCAGGGTCGGCCAAGGTCTCGCTGAAAACAATCCTGGAGGCGCCCGGCGGGCAATGATCCTGCCCGCAGGCGCGGAAAGCCGGATCAGGGCGTGGGTGCGAAAGCGTTCGCAAGCTTGCTGCTGTTGTCGCTGAACAGCCAGATGAGCGAGTCGAAGACCCGGCCGATGCCGCCGACGATGGCCAGTGACAGAACGGCGACGATCAAGCCATATTCGACGGCCGTGGCGCCGGTCTCGTCGTTCAGAAAACGCAGCAGCACTGCTTTCATGGCCTTAACCCCTCTGTCCGGGACCTTACAGCCGACCTGTTAAGAAAGGTTAACGGCAAAGGCTTAACAGGCGATGAAGCTGCCGCCTTTCCGAAATCTCTTAACCATGTCAGCAGTCGCCGCTGCTCCTGCCATTGGACCTGATGATGCAGACCGAGCTCGGTTGCGGCTGCAGCACGCTGCGGCGCAGCGTGTAGGTTTCGCGATGGCCGATCGAGCCTGTCGCCGCCATGTCAAGCCCGCCGAAACCATCACGGGCCGACAGCGAGTGTGTCTGGCTGTCGAGGAAAGGGGTTGCGATCAGCGCCAGCGCCACCGCGGCCGAACCGAACAGCAGCGTGATGCGCAATATGCCCATGCCCGCATCGGCGGCGCGAAAACCGCGCTCGGGCCGGATCGAGTCCCAATCCCTGTCTAGGCTCATGCTATCGCTCCCCGGCAAATCGACGGCTCGGCCGCGAACGGCCATGCTTCAATTTTTCACGACGAGATAAATCTTCCATTAACGCTGGCTGATACACGCCTCGGCAGGAAGCGACCGGACGCGAACCTCAGAGAAGATCGATGAGGAACGGGATCAGCGGCGCATCGGCCGGCGGCATCGGATAGTCGCGCATCTGCTTCGGCCGCACCCATTTCAGCGTCTGCCCTTCCCTGGGCTGGGCTATGCCGCGAAAGCGGCGGCAGATGAACAGCGGCATCAGCAGGTGGAAATCGTCGTAGGAATGACTGGCGAAAGTAAGCGGCGCCAGGCATGGAATGTCGGTTTCGATGCCGATTTCTTCATGCAGTTCGCGAATGATGCACTGTTCGGGCGTCTCGCCGGGCTCGACCTTGCCGCCGGGAAATTCCCACAATCCGGCAAGTTGCTTGCCCTGAGGCCGCTGCGCCAGAAGCACCCGGCCGTCGGCATCGACCAGCGCGCAGGCGGCGACCAGGAGCAGGCGTTTGCCGGCGGTCACGACATCATTCATGACCCGGCGGCCGGCGGTAGTGGTAGCGATAGACTTCCTCGAAGCCGAGCGAATGGTAGAGCGCCAGCGCCGGCACGTTGTTGGCCTCGACCTGCAGCCATGCTTCCCGCGCGCCCCGCAGCCGCGCCCATTTGAGCGCCGACAGGATCAGGTTGCGGCCATGGCCCCTGTTGCGCGCCGATCTGTCGGTGGCGACCTCGAACAAGCCGGCGAGATCGCCGTCATGCACGCAGATAAGCGTTGCCAGTGCCTCGGCTCCATCTTCGAGCGCGAACAGCCCGGCTTCGGGCTGGATGGCACCGATGATCTCCGACAGGCCGGGCCGCAGCGAAACATCCGAACCGCTGACCTTGAGCAACGCACCGATGAAGCGGCTGATGTCCTTGAGCGGAATCTGGTCCATGGCGGCGTCGAGCTGCGCGCCGGCCAGCGGCAGCCGCATGACCAGCGACTCGTCGAACCGGCTCCAGCCCTCGCGGTCGAGATGGCTGGCGAGATCGGGGCCCGACAGCGGCGACATGCGGAACGTCAGCGGCCTTCCATAGGCATCGAAACGGCGGCTGGCCCGGCCGATACGGTCGGCCATGTGCATGATATCGCCGGGATCGAGCGGATTGACGGAGTTCAGCCGCTTGGCCGGATGGCCGGCGGTCAGCCGCACCACCCAGGTGCCGTCATAGTGGACGGCGGCTGCCGGCCAGGCGCGAAAGCCGGCAGCCTCGTAGCGGCGTACGATCGCGAGCATGCTTGCCGGATGCCTGGAGCTCAAAACCGTCAGCTCCGATAATCGCCATTGATGGCGACATATTCCTTGGTGAGATCGCAGGTCCACACCGTCGCCTTGCCGCGGCCGATGCCGATATCGGCACGGATGCGGATGTCGTCGCGCTTCATGTAGGCCGACGTCGCGGCCTCGGAGTAGCCGGGGTCGCGCTCGCCTTCATGCGCCAGCCTGTTGTCGCCGAACCAGATCGACAGCCGGTCGCGATCGGCGGGTTCGCCGGCCTTGCCGACGGCCATGACGACGCGGCCCCAATTGGCGTCCTCGCCGGCGACCGCCGTCTTGACCAGCGGCGAATTGGCAATGGACAGCGCGATGCGCTTGGCCGAGCGCGCCGATTTGGCGCCGGTGACGGTGACTTCGACCTGCTTGCGGGCGCCCTCGCCGTCGCGCACCACTTGCAGCGCCAGCGATTTCAGCACCTTGCCGAGCGCCCGGCGGAACGCGCCGAGACGGGCATCCCTGGGATCGGTTATCTCGGGCGCGCCGCGCTTGGCGGCCTTGCCGGTGGCGAAGATCAGCAGCGTGTCGCTGGTCGACGTGTCGCTGTCGACGGTGACCGCGTTGAAGGTCTTGGCCGTGCCGCGCGACAACAGATCCTGCAGGACGGGGGCGGCGATCGGCGCATCGGTGGCGATGAAGGAGAGCATCGTCGCCATGTCGGGCGCGATCATGCCGGCGCCCTTGGAAATGCCGTTGATGGTGACATCGGCGTCGCCGAGCTTGACGGTCGCAGTCGCCAGTTTCGGATAGGTATCCGTGGTCATGATCGCCTTTGCCGCTTCGGTCCAGAGCCCAGGCTTGCCATTGCTGACCAGCCCGGCCAGCAGGTGGCTGAATTTGCTGGTGTCGAGCGGCTCGCCGATGACGCCCGTCGAGGCCAGGAAAACCTCCGCTGCCGTGCAGCCGGCCGCCTTCGCCGCCGCCTCGCCGGTCAGCGCGGTCGACTCGCGGCCTTTCCTGCCGGTGAAGGCGTTGGCGTTCCCGGAATTGACGACCAGCACCCGGGCCTTGCCTGCACCGAGATTCTGCCGGCAGAAATCGACCGGCGCCGAAGGGCATTTCGATTTCGTGAACACGCCGGCGACCGCGGTGCCTTCATCGAAGACCATGGTCAAAAGATCGGTGCGGCTCTTGTACTTTATCCCTGCCTCGGCGGTGGCGATGCGCACCCCATCGATTTCCGGCATTTTCGGGTATTTCTTCGGCGCGAGCGGCGAAATCGTCGTGGACATGGAGGCCTCGGGCGGGAAAAATCGCAGGGGAAGGCCGGTTTGCCCGATAGACCGCGCGGGCGCAAGGGCGTTTTCGTCGCTCTTGCCCGGGAGCTCGAACCCGCTCGTGGTTAGGCCTGCATTTCAAATCCGGTGGCGTCACCGGGGCCGATGGCGTTATGATCTGCCCCATGGGCAGGCTTGCGATCCTTGCATGGGCATTTCTGGGACTTTTGCTGCTGAGCGCGGATGCGCAGCCGCAACGGCGCGTGGCGCTTGTCATCGGCAACGGCACTTACGCCGAAGCCGGCACGCTGGCCAACCCGGTCAACGACGCCCTCGACATCGCCGACAAGCTGCGCTCGGTCGGCTTCGAGGTGATCGAGGGCAATGATCTCGGCAAGCGTGAACTCGAACGCAGCATCGGCGCGTTTTCCGATGCGCTCCAGGGCGCCGGCGTCGGGCTTTTCTACTATGCCGGCCACGGCCTGCAGGTCGACGGGCGCAACTACATCGTGCCGGTCGACGCCAGGCTGGACGTGCCCGTCAAGTTGCAGCTCGAAGCAGTGCCGATCGACGAAGTCCTCGACATCATGGAACAGCAGACCAAGGTCAGCCTGGTGTTTCTCGATGCCTGCCGCAACAATCCGTTTGCCCGCAGTCTCAGCCGCACCGCCACCACGCGCTCGGCGAAGGCGCTGGCCGGGCTGGCGCAGTTCAATTCGACGCGCGGCTCGTTCATCGCCTTCTCGACGGCACCTGGCGCTGTCGCCATGGACGGCAGCGGACGCAACTCGCCCTTCGCCGCCGCCCTGCTGCGCCACATCGCCGAGCCCGGCCAGAGCATCAACGACATGATGATCGCGGTGCGCCGCGACGTGGTTTCGCAAACCCGCGAAACCCAGCGCCCCTGGGAGCAGGGATCGCTGCTCGAACGCTTCGAATTCGTCTCGGACGGACAACCCGCAGAGCCACAAAGGCCGGCCGCGGCGCCGGCGCCTTCAACGGAAGTGGCCGCACTTGAACGCTCCGTAGGCGACGACAAGGGATCGATCGAAAACTTCCTGCGCCAGGACTATCTGGCGCCGGACGCCAAGGCGATGAGTGAGACCGTCAAACGGCTCTACGGCCCGTCGGCGACCATCTTCGGAACCCGCTACGACGCCGACGCCATCGTCAAGGTCAAGGCCGACTGGTTCGCGCAGTGGGCCTCCTGGTCGCTAAGCATGGAGGCCGGCAGCTTGGAGGTCACTCCACAGGGCGAAGATCGCGCCGAGGCAGTCTTTGCGATGCGCTACGACTATCTTCCAAAGGACAAGTCGGCGGCACGCCTGACCGGCAAGGCGCGCGTTACGCTTGGGCTGGTCAAGGTCGACGGCGGCTGGCGTATCGAATCCGAGACATCGCAAGCCCTGCAGTAGACATCGTCCGACGACCGGTCCGGCGGTGTCAGTAAGTTTGTGCCGGTCGCATATTGGTAGGAATTTATTCTTGACTCGGTGAGGGCAGCTATGCTACATTTTTGCCCATGGTGCTGATTTGAGCCAGTGACCCCGCCGCCCCGGCGGGTTTTGCTTTTGGGGCTTCGCAACCGACACGCCGGTCGACTCCAGGGAATAAACTTAACCCCTGCCGCTACCATCCGTTCCTAAAGCTTGAAAACGCGCCGTTTCGTTTGAGCGTCGGGTCACCTATATTGCCGGCGAAGTGTTGGCGAGGACGACAGAGATGGCCGAGGACGCCGATGCGGCGCGCAGATCGATCGGTGCGCGGCGCAACCCTGACAGCGCCGAGGCCATTCTCCAAGCCGCCGAGGACGTGCTGGTCGAAGGCGGTTATGCCGGTTTCTCGATCGAGGCGGTGGCGCGGCGGGCTCGCGCCGGCAAACCCACCATCTATCGCTGGTGGCCGAGCAAGGCGGCGTTGCTGCTTGAGGTCTACCAGCGCCAGAAGCGCGTCGAGGTTCCCGATACCGGGCGGCTGGAGGAGGATCTCGTCGGCTTCCTGAAAAACCTGTTCGCTCACTGGCGCGAGACATCGTCGGGAAGCGTGTTCCGGTCGCTGATCGCCGAGGCACAGTCGGACGAGACCGCTGCCGCGGCCCTTGCCGACTACTCGCTGGGCCGACGCTCCCATACCGGCCAGATCATCGAACGCGCCAAGGCAAGGGGCGAAATCCCGGCCGAAATCGATTCAGCCGTTGTCGCAGACCTGATCGCCTCCTTCGCCTGGAGACATCTGTTGACCAACCGGCTCGACGAGAACGAAGCCACCATCGGCAAGGCGGTCAACTACGTGATGCGAGGCATAGCGGCGCCCGCCCCCTAAAACACGGCAATCAAAAAGGGCGCGCGGCAACCCCTGGCTGCCGCGCCCTTTTCGAAGACCTATCGGTCTTACTTGGCGCTTTCCAGCGTATCGACCGTCTTCTTCAGGTTCGCGTCGGGGATCTCGATCTTGGCGCCGGCGCGCAGCGACTTGACCAGCGCGAAATATTTGTCGCGGATGACCGCCTGCTTGGCCTGGTCCTTGACGTCGTCGAAGGCCGGCGGCTGCTTGGTGCGCTTGTCCTCGAGCTTGATGACATGCCAGCCGAACTGCGTTTGCACCGGCTGCTCGGTGTACTTGCCGACCTCGAGCGCGGAGGCCGCCTTGTCGAACTCCGGCACCATCTGGCCAGGTCCGAACCAGCCGAGATCGCCGCCGCTGGTCTTGCCCGAGGGATCGCTGGTGTGCTCGGTGGCGAGCTTCTGGAAGTCGGCGCCGCCGTCGAGTTGCTTGATGATGGCCTCGGCTTCTTCCTTCGTCTTCACGAGGATGTGACGGGCATGCAGCTCGTTGGTGGGCGGCGTGTTGGCGATTTCCTGGTCGTAGCGGGCGCGGACCTCGGCGTCGGTGACCTTGTCGACGACGCCCTTCTCGACCATCTCGCCATGCAGCGCGCGCTGCTGCAGGAAGGCCATGCGGCGCTGGAAGTCGGGATCCTTGTCGAGCCCTGTGGTGACCGCCTGGGCGGCCATGACGCGGATCTCGATGGCCGCCGAGAGCGCTGCGGCACGGCGCTGCTCTGGCGGCAATTGCGCGAACTGCTGTGACAACTCCCCTTCGGCAAGCACCAGATCGGCTTCGGTCAGGGGCTGGCCGTTGACCGTGGCGATAACCTTATTCGGATCGACCGGTGCCGCGGCTGGCGCTGCTGCATCCGCCGGGGCGGGAGCGGTTTGCTGCGCCATCAGCGGCGAGAGCGAAAGGGCCGACAGGCCGACGGCCAAGCCAAGGCTGGCGAGCGACGCACGGCGGAACAACAGGGACATAGGGTGGACTCCGGTGGGGATTGTTAAGAGGGTGCTTCCAGATCGGCCAGATTGTGGCGGAATTTGGCGCAGCCAGCAGGGCCAGCGCGGCGTTGACATCAGTTGAGCCCCCTCTTATCTGTCCAACGACTTTGCGTCCAGAACCGTTTTCCGGGCGCTTTTTGTGTTTGCCAGTGTTCACTAATGTGTTCGCCAGTGTTCACGTGGAATTGATGGGGCCGGCCGGCGCTCATCTCAAGATTGAGAATTCTATCGAAAGGACCATTGGATGGTCAGTCTCGGCGGTCTCGCCCGTAAGGTTTTCGGTTCCTCCAACGACCGTCGGGTCAAATCGACCCGGCCCCGTGTCGAGGCGATCAACGCCATGGAAAACGAGATGCGGGCGCTCTCCGACGAGGAGTTGGTCGGCCGCACCGCGAAATTCCGCCAGGACATCGCCAACGGCGCCACACTCGACGACCTGTTGGTACCGGCCTTCGCCACCGCCCGCGAGGCAGCGCGCCGCGTGCTCGGCATGCGCCCCTTCGATGTCCAGCTAATCGGCGGCATGGTGCTGCACAATGGCGGTATTGCCGAGATGCGCACCGGCGAGGGCAAGACCCTGGTCGCGACGCTGCCGGTCTACCTCAATGCGCTTGCCGGCAAGGGCGTCCACGTCGTCACCGTCAACGATTACCTGGCCACCCGCGACTCCGAATGGATGGGCCGCGTCTACAAGTTCCTCGGCCTCTCGGTCGGCGTCATCGTCCATGGCCTGTCCGACGAGGAGCGAAGCGCCGCCTACGCAGCCGATGTCACCTACGCCACCAACAACGAGCTTGGCTTCGACTATCTGCGCGACAACATGAAATACGAGCGCGCCCAGATGGTGCAGCGCGGTCACAATTACGCGATCGTCGACGAAGTCGATTCCATCCTGGTCGACGAGGCGCGCACGCCGCTGATCATTTCCGGTCCGCTCGAGGACCGTTCGGAAATGTACAACACCATCGACACCTTCATCATCCAGCTGCAGCCGCAGGATTATGAGATCGACGAGAAGCAGAAGACCTCGATCTTCACCGAGGAAGGCACCGAGAAGCTCGAGAACCTTTTGCGCGACGCCGGCCTGCTCAAGGGCGAGTCGCTCTACGACGTCGAGAACGTCGCCATCGTCCACCACGTCAACAACGCGCTGAAGGCGCACCGGCTGTTCCAGAAGGACAAGGACT
The DNA here is from genome assembly GCF_003997735.1 of Mesorhizobium sp. M7A.F.Ca.MR.148.00.0.0. Classification (NCBI taxonomy): domain Bacteria; kingdom Pseudomonadati; phylum Pseudomonadota; class Alphaproteobacteria; order Hyphomicrobiales; family Phyllobacteriaceae; genus Mesorhizobium; species Mesorhizobium sp. M7A.F.Ca.MR.148.00.0.0. The sequence goes on from NZ_RZTB01000003.1 coordinate 33,658, forward strand.
ACATCGTCCGCAACGGCGAGATCGTCATCATCGACGAGTTCACCGGCCGCATGATGCCGGGCCGCCGCTATTCGGAAGGCCTGCACCAGGCGCTCGAAGCCAAGGAGCATGTGGCGATCCAGCCGGAGAACCAGACGCTGGCCTCCGTCACCTTCCAGAACTATTTCCGCCTCTACAAGAAGCTCTCCGGCATGACCGGCACGGCGCTGACCGAGGCCGAGGAATTCGGCAACATCTACGGCCTCGAAGTCACCGAGATCCCGACCAATCTGCCGGTCGTGCGCATCGACGAGGACGACGAGGTCTATCGGACGGTCGAAGAGAAATACAAGGCGATCGTCAGGGAGATCCGCGAAGCCAGCGCCAAGGGCCAGCCGACGCTGGTCGGCACCACGTCCATCGAAAAGTCCGAGCAGCTGGCCGAGCGCCTGCGCAAGGAAGGTTTTACCGATTTCGAAGTGCTGAACGCCCGCCATCACGAGCGCGAGGCGGCGATCGTCGCCCAGGCCGGCAAGCCAGGCGCCATCACCATCGCCACCAACATGGCCGGCCGCGGCACCGACATCAAGCTCGGGGGCAATGCCGAGATGCGCATCGAGGAAGAGCTCGGCGACATGCCGGCCGGACCCGAGCGCGAGGCGCGGGAAAAGGAAATCATTGCCGACATCGAGCGGCTGAAGGAAAAGGCGCTGGCCGCCGGCGGCCTCTACGTGCTGGCCACCGAACGCCACGAATCGCGCCGCATCGACAACCAGCTTAGAGGTCGTTCAGGAAGACAGGGCGACCCCGGCCGCTCGAAATTCTTCCTGTCGCTGCAGGATGACCTGATGCGCATCTTCGGTTCCGAGCGCATGGACGGCATGCTGCAGAAGCTCGGCCTCAAGGAAGACGAGGCGATCATCCATCCGTGGATCAACAAGGCGCTGGAAAAGGCGCAGAAGAAGGTCGAGGCGCGCAACTTCGACATCCGCAAGAACCTTTTGAAATATGACGACGTCTCCAACGACCAACGCAAGGTGGTTTTCGAGCAGCGCATCGAACTGATGGACGGCGAAGGCCTTTCCGAAACGATCGCCGAGATGCGCGAAGGCGTCATCGACGAGATCGTCGCCAAGGCCATTCCCGAAAACGCCTATGCCGAGCAGTGGAACGTTGCCGGGCTGAAGGCCGAGATCGCCGAGTTCCTGAACCTCGACCTGCCGGTCGAGGACTGGGCCAAGGAAGAGGGCATCGCCGAGGACGACATCCGCGAGCGCATCGGGCAGGCCGCCGAAGCCGCCGCCAAGGAGCGCGCCGAGCGTTTTGGCCCCGAGGTGATGAACTATGTCGAGCGCTCGGTTGTGCTGCAGACGCTCGATCATCTGTGGCGCGAGCACATCGTCAATCTCGACCATCTGCGTTCGGTCGTCGGCTTCCGCGGCTACGCCCAGCGCGATCCGCTGCAGGAGTACAAGGGCGAGGCATTCGAGCTGTTCCAGGCCATGCTGGGCAATCTGCGCCAGGCCGTCACCGCGCAGCTGATGCGCGTCGAACTGGTCCGCCAGGCCGCCGAAGCGCCGCCCCCGGAAGCCCCCGACATGTTCGGCACCCACATCGACGGCACCACCGGCGAGAACGACTTCGAAGGCGGCGAAACCGCCCTCCTGGTCCGCCCGGAGACAACCGCCGTCGTCGCTCCCGAGGACCGCGACCCCAACAACCAGGCCACCTGGGGCAAAGTCGGCCGCAACGAAGCCTGCCCCTGCGGTTCGGGGAAGAAGTACAAGCACTGCCACGGGGCGTTCGCGTAAGGGCGCTTCTTCCTTCCCTTCTCCCCGTTCACGGGGAGAAGGTGGCCCGCAGGGCCGGATGAGGGGCGGCGCCGGCGTTTGCGGGCCGCTAAAATCCGGCGAAGGCCGCTTCGCCGGCGACCGCAAACACGCCCTTGTCGGCTCGACCCACCATTTGCCCGCGCGAAGTCGCGCATAGCGCGTCTTGTCGCGCACTGCCCGATCTCCCACCGCCTGCGCCGCCCCTCATCCGCCTGCCGGCACCTTCTCCCCGTATAGGGACGGGGCGAAGGACGCTCCTCACCCAACCGTTTCTTAATGTGTCTCCGCTACACCAGCGCCTGAAAAAGAAGCGGAAAACGGAGAGAAATCGGGGTGCGCTTTTCCGCGGCCACGACAGCCGGGCGGTTCTTGCCGCAGCGTTGGGCGCTGCGCATGGGGCCGTTGCTTGGCCGCATCGATGCCGTGCTGTTCACCGCCGACGAGCGCGGCGAGGCCGGCCGCATGTCGGTCATCGCCTTCTCGGTCCGCATCGTTAGCGCCGTCATCGCCTTCGTCAGCCAGGTGCTGATGGCACGCTGGATGGGCTCGTTCGAGTACGGCATCTTCGTCCTCGTCTGGGTGACGATGGTCATCGTCGGAAACCTCGCCTGCCTGGGCTTCCACACCTCAGTCATCCGCTACATTCCCGAATATCGCGAGCGCGGCTTGATGGACGAACTGCGCGGCATCGTGCTAGCCAGCCGTCTGTTCGTGCTGATCGCCTCCACGCTGATTGCCGGGCTCGGCGCGCTCGGCGTCTGGCTGGCGGCACCCTGGATCGAGAACTATTATGTGATCCCGTTCATCCTCGGCGTCATCTGCCTGCCGATGATTGCCATGTCCGACCTTCTGTCGGGCCTGGCACGCGCCAACAGCTGGGCGTTGTTTGCCCTGTCGCCGACCTATCTGGTGCGGCCCGTGCTGATCCTGCTGTTCATGGCGCTGATGCTGTTCGTGGGCTACGCACCCGATGCCAGGACCGCCATCTTCGCCTCGATCGCCGCCACTTACGTCACTACGCTGGGACAACTGGTCGGTGTCACCCAGCGCATGGAACGGCAGATCCCGGCGGGGCCGATAAAGGTCCATTTCGCGCAATGGTTCGTCGTCTCGCTGCCGATCTTCCTGGTCGAGAGCTTCTTCTTCCTGCTGACCAATGCCGATGTGCTGATGGTCGGCGCCTATATGGATCCCAACGACGTCGCCGTTTATTTCGCCACCGTGAAGACGCTGGCGCTGGTGCATTTCGTCTACTTCGCCGTCAAGGCCGGCGTTGCCCAGCGCTATGCGCAGTTCACCCATGGCGACCCGCAAAGGCTTGCCGCCTTCGCCCGCGAGACGGTGTCGTGGACGTTCTGGCCATCGCTCTTGATGGCACTACTGGTGCTGGCGCTCGGCGAGCCGATGCTGGTGCTGTTCGGCCCTGAATTCACATCAGGCTATCCGTTGCTGTTCCTGCTTGTCTTCGGCGTCGTGGCGCGGGCCGCCGTCGGCCCCTGCGAAAGCCTGCTGACGATGAGCGGCAACCAGAACATCTGTGCTGCCGTCTATGCCATGACGCTGGCCTTCAACATCGCCCTCAATGTGGTGCTCATCCCGATGTTCGGCCTGTGGGGCGCAGCAATGGCCACCGCCTTTGCCATGATCTTCGAAGCCGGCGCGCTCTCCTTCACGGTGTGGCGCAAGCTCGGCATCACCATGCTCATCTTCTTAGCCCCGAAAGGAGCCGCGTGATGGCTGCCATCCCGTTGCTTGAGGAAACCAGCGGCGGCACCGCCGGCGCCATGGTGTCGGGCCTTGCCGGGCTGACCCGCGACGCCGACCCCGCCCATATCGAAATCCTCGCCAACAACCGGCCCGAGCGCAAGCTCGCCATCTATCCGGCATCGGCCGGCTTCGACCTGGTCGAGGAGCTGGATTATCTCTGCGCCCGCACGGTCGAGCCCAACGTGTTCTTCAACCCGCGTTTCCTGGCGCCCGCCATGCCGCGGCTGGAGGACCGCGAGGTGCGGCTGGCGGTCATCCGCGACGGCGACGAATACCGCAACCGGCTGCGCCTTCTGGTGCCGTTCTCGGTGGAACGGCCGGTGGTGCCGCTCGGCGTGCCGGTCATGCGCACATGGTCGAGCCCGTTCGGTCCGCTCGGCACGCCGCTGGTCGACCGCGACGATCCTGTCGGCGTCGTCGAAGACTTCTTCTCGATGCTGTCGCGCCCGCACCTCAAGCTGCCGAAAGTCTTCGTCCTGGCCGATGTCCGGCTCGATGGCCCGGTGGCGAGCCTGCTTGCCACCGTGGCCGAGGCGCGCGGCCTGACGCTGGTCACCACCGGCCAGATCCAGCGCCCGGCGCTGGAGAGCGAGCTCGATGGAGACGATTATCTGAAGGCCTCGCTGCGCGCGCACCATTATCGCGAGTTCCGCCGCCTGAAGCGGCGCCTTGGCGACCTTGGCAAGCTTGAGCATGTCGTGGCGCGCGGCCCCGAAGACATCCGCCATGCCATCGAAGGCTTCCTGTCGCTGGAAGCGGCCGGCTGGAAAGGCCGCGAACGCACCGCCATGGCGATCGACCGCTTCCGCGCCGCCTTCGCCCGCGAAGCCGTGCACCGGCTGGCCGAACAGGACATGTGCCGCATCCATTCGCTGACGCTCGACGGCCGCACCATCGCATGCCTGATCGTCTTCGTCGAAGCCGGCATCGCCTACACCTGGAAGACCGCCTATGACGAGACGCTGGCCAGCTATTCGCCCGGCACGCTGCTGATGATCGAGGTGACCAGGCAGCATCTCGACGATCCCAACATCATGATGACCGATTCCTGCGCGGTGCCCGACCACCCGGTGATGAGCCGGCTCTGGGCGGAGCGCAAGCCGATGGGCACGCTGGTGATCGGCCTGGCGCCGGACGCCGATCGCCTCACCCGCCAGGCCGCCTCGCAACTGCACCTCTACCGCGAGACCCGCAACATGGCCCGCCTGCTGCGCAACCGCATGAAGAGCCTGTTGGGGCGGCGCTGAGAAAAGGCAGGGTGCGGTTCTGGAGAATGGCACATCTTCGCTGCAATATTTGACGGGTGGGTGACCGGGAGTTTACTTCGGTTGCCAGCAGGCAAACGCGAATATTGATCTCTGCTTATAAAAAAACGAGATTTCTCGCAGAAAATTCCAGTGAAAGCCGATAAAACCTACTCGCATTCTTGTTCTTAATTCACGATAATCTAGTGATTCGGTAGCGATGAGAGAGAAATGTCGCTGAATCATGAGGCCAACGGCGCCCGGCACATCAGTGCGGAGGATAGCGCCGTTGTCCGAAGGGCCGACGAAGACTTCGACGAACTGATTCGAAGCATTCGAGCCGCAACGTATCAAGCTTTGCCTCTCTTCGAAGAGGAGCCCGTGACCGGATTGGCCCAGTCAGACACGCTGGCCGCCTCCCTCGGCTCGACTTCGGCCCGGACGGGCTCGAGCCAGGCCCGCGCCATGCGCGGCTCCTCGCCCTTGTCCAACGACAGGCTGGATCCACGTGCCGTTGACGACTTGGCGTGGTCGCTGGTTGACCACGATGTGGGCAGGCTTGATGCGCAAACGCACGATGCCGACGCTCCCGATACCGACAAATGGGAATTGCAGGAAGAGGTGGCGAAGCTGCAACGCTTGCAGGATCGTACCTCGAAAGAGCTTGGGCGAAAATCGCGCGAGCTATCGATCGCGAGCAAGACCATCGCCGACCTGGAGGTCCAACTCGACAGGGCACGGCAGACCATTGCGCAAGCGGACAGGCATGCCGGCCAGCGCGCAACACGGTTCCTCGAAGCGAATGTCGAGGTCGAGCGTCTGGGCCGGAACCTGGCGCGCGTGTCGGGGCAACTTCGCGACGAGATCATCGCCAGGCAAGCCGCCGAGCAGGCGCGTGAGGACGTTGCATCGCGGCTCGCCAGCTTGCAACAGGCCGCCATGCTGCTTCGTTCCAAGGTCGCGGACTACCAGCTCCACAACGAAAGACTGACCGGCAAACTGTCTGCGCAGATGCTGGTGCGGCAGGACCTGCAGGCGCGGCTGTCCACGCTTGAGCATCAGCGCGGCGTTCTCGGCGATTGCGCCGCCGCCGCGCAGGAGCGGGCCGTCGAACTTGAAAAGAGGTTGCGCTCGCTCCAGCGCAGCGCCGCCGATCAAAGCGTGGTCCGCGCAACGCCGAGGGTCGGGCAGCGCGCCGAGGACGTGGCCGAGTATCGGGGCCAAACCTCGGAAGCCGAGATCGCGACGTTGCGCCAGGAGCGCGACGCGGCGCGCCGAGACTATGGCGCGGTGAAGGTCCAACTCGCCGATCTCCGCTTGCGCGGCATGACCGACGAACTCGCGCATGCCCGTTGCCGCGATGAAAACCGCCAGCTTCACCAAAGGCTGGAAACGCTGACACGCCAGGATCCCCCCAGCGGACCGGCAGCCGATGACAATGCCGATCTCGAGCGGACATTCGACGAATTGCTGGCGGCTGGCGAGATCGGCGCGGCCAATGACGGCGGCCCCACCGGCGGGACGCGCAAAGCGTCTTGACCGCCTGCTCAGATGTATCGGTACGCAGGTGGCCACGTCGAGCCGACGGACGTGTTGGTGATCGGCATGACGTCGCCGCCCTTCTGGCACACCGAACTCGAGGCCGTCGAAACGTCGAGTGCATTCCAACGGTTGTCGTGTCTGTGGATGCCCTCAGCAAGCGTCTTGATCCCTGCCAGAGCGAGGATTCCGAGCCATGAAAAATGAAATGGCTGCCGCAGGTCTCCTCGCCATCAGTCCCGGCTCGATCATTGCATCGCCGAGCGCTCCATGCCCTTGGATAGCATCTGGAGCGGCGGCGGCGTAGATACCGTTTGGAAGAATGTTCAACGTCAAAGCTTAGGAATCGCCATGAGTAGGCAAGATCGGGGCCTTACGCGCTTCTCACGCAGGACGCGCAACGGCTTCAAGAATGCGGCGTTAGCACTTCATTTAGCGATCAACGTAGAACGACGAGACAGCATTGCCATTCGTGTAACAGGCGGCATGGGCGACCATATCGTGGCCGTCCGGTTTATTCGCGATCTGCTGAGCCACTTTGGCCGCGCAAAGATCGACGTCTATTCCGTAACGGGCGGAATGGGCTGGCTCTACGAGCCTCTCCCGGATGTAACTTTCATTGAAGCTCCGAAACGCGTATTTACGTGGGTCACGCATCGATATCTTCTTGTCCTGCAGCTCACACACACCGTAGATCTTGTGCACATGAGTTCTGCCGCTGCCGAACGGTGGCCGGCGCTTTCAGCAATGCTGCAAAGCATCGCACCGTATCGGAAGATGTTTTCGCATGCGATCGATGCGCATCCTCATTTGGACTTCCATCCAGCACTTGTAGCCCAATTTCAGAACGTGAGGCGAGACACCTTTCTGAACCATGTCAGCGGTGTGCCCTTTGGCGGCCATCAATATCCGTTACCTGAGGATGCGTCCTTGGTTCAAAGCTTGGGACTGGACCATAAACCCTACATTACCGTCCATAATTCCTTCAGCGAGGAGTCGGGTCGCCCTCGAGCTACGCGAGATTATCCGTTCTTGGATGATGTCGTGAAAGAGGTGAAGGCGCAGTTGCCGGATCTTCCGGTTGTTCAAGTCGGCGTGGTAGGAGGCACCCTCAGTTCGGCCGACTACAACCTTTCTTCCAAGACAACACAGCCGCAAATCACCTCCGTTCTTGCGAACTCGTCCATGCATTTCGACATGGAGGGAGGGCTTGTTCATATCGCAAGCTGTGTAGGGACGCCGTGTTGTGTCGTTTTCGGTCCAACGCCGATCGGCTATTACGCCTACCCGAACAATATCAATATTGCCCCGCGTGTCTGCGGCGGTTGTTGGTCTCTTACATTGGATTGGCAAAAGACCTGCCTTCAAGGCGCTGCGGAACCGCCTTGCATGTTCACACAACCACCCAAGGCGGTGGCGCATGCGGCGTTACCGCATCTGCGAGTTTTGTTGAGCGAAAAGCGCCGATCAGCCTGAAGGGGCACTTGCAGGCGAACAAGGGCCGGCAAGCGTTAGCATGGGAAACAGCAGACCACGATACACCAAAAGGCCAACCGGGAACGCAACGCCGGCGCTGCCGCGCACAAGCGGATCCCAAAACAAACACAGGCTAAATTGTCCCACCCGAAGCTCGAAGAGTGAAGGATGGTGCCCCTAGCCGGAATCGAACCAGCACTCCTTGCGGAACTCGATTTTGAGTCGAGCGCGTCTACCAATTCCGCCATAGGGGCTCAGGCCGGGCGGCCTGGATGGCGCGGGACTATACGGTTGGAGGGCTGTTCGTCAACTGGCCAATTCTCCGGCGCCCTCAAGATGCGACCAAACTGCGCCTTTCGATTTCGTGAGGGGACTGCCATTGTGCAGCGCGGAAAATCTTTCTAGACAGGCGGCGCATCAAAGCGCGGCACGTCTGCGGGGACGGATGGCGTGCTCTGGGTCTTTGTTGCGTGCATGCCGTTAAACCCCAACCTGCCTGCGCAATGGAACGACACGCATTAGGAGTGCCGATGCTTCGCGGACTTTACGACTGGACCTTGTCGCTGGCGGCCCGCAAATCCGCCGAATGGTGGCTGGCCTTCATCGCCTTCGTCGAAAGCTCGGTGTTCCTGGTGCCGGCCGACGTGCTCTATCTGCCGATGGCGCTGTCGCGGCCGGATCGCGCCTACCGCTATGCGCTGATCGCCACCGTCGCCTCGGTGCTGGGCGGCATCGCCGGCTGGTTCATCGGCCACTACGCCTATGACGCGGTGGCGAGGCCGATCCTCGAATTCTACGGCAAGTACGACGAGTTCGAAGCGCTGCGCGCAGGGGCAGGCGTCGGCTTCATCGTCCTGATGCTGATCACGTCGGGCGCTGCCCACCTGCCGCCGATCAAGGTGGTGACGATCCTGTCCGGCGTCATCGGCGTCAATTTGCTGTTGTTCGTGGTGCTGGCGATCGTGGCCCGCGGTGGCCGTTTCCTGCTGCTCGCCTGGCTGCTGCGCCATTATGGCGAACCGATCCGCGAATTCATCGAAAAGCGCCTCGGCCTCATCGCCGGCGCCGGCGCGGCTGCCCTGATTTTGCTCTATATCCTGGTCAAATACGCGTTCTGAACAGAACCATTGCGAGCCGGACGGACCGATTGAAATGACAGCGACCATGAATGCCGACACCGGACGCCAGCGCACGCTGACCGCCTTGTTCCTCGCCGTCGCCATGGCCGCCACCGTCGGCTCGGCGCTCGGCGTCCAGTATCTCGGCGGCTACATCCCCTGCCACCTCTGCCTCGAACAGCGCACGCCCTACTATATCGGCGTGCCGCTCATGGTGCTGGCGGTGATTGCGTCGATGCTGCACGCACCCAGCTGGCTGACGCGCGGCCTGCTGGCCGTCGGCGGCATCCTGATGCTCTACGGCCTCTATCTCGGCGTCTACCACTCCGGCGTCGAATGGCAGTGGTGGGCCGGCCCGACCGATTGTACCGCAGGCGCCGGGCCGGTCGACACCGGCGGCAAGGGCGTGCTCGACGCGCTCGACAAATTCGTGCCGCCGTCCTGCGACAAAGCCGCCTTGCGCATCCTTGGCCTGTCCCTGGCCGGCTGGAACGCCATCGCCAGCCTGATCCTCGCCGCCGTCGCCTTCCGCGGCGCCCTCACCCGCGACTGATTGAGCAGCGCGATGGCGCCGACGCGAGATCGTTCAAAGAATTCGCAGGCTGAGTCGTATGGAGTGATTGTCGAGAACCGAAGCGGAGCGGACATTTGGTCCGTGAGCATCGGAAGCGCAGACAATTGCTCCAGACGGCCAGCCTCCCGAATTCTCGAACGATCTCAGGGTTCGAGTTCGACATCCCAGTACAGATAATCCATCCAGCTCTCATGCAGATGGTTGGGCGGGAACAGGCGGCCATTGTTGTGCAGATCGTGCACCGTCGGCTGGAAAGGCTTCTGCAGCGGCCACATCTTGGCATGCGCGGGCATCATGCCGCCCTTCCTCAAATTGCAGGGCGAGCAGGCGGCAACGACATTCTCCCATGTCGTCGCGCCGCCGCGATGGCGGGGGATGACGTGATCGAAGGTCAGATCCTCCGGCGTGCCGCAATACTGGCACTGGAAGCGATCGCGCAGGAAGACATTGAAGCGGGTGAAGGCCGGGTGCCTGGACGGCTTCACATAGGCCTTCAGGCTGACCACGCTCGGCAGCTTCATCGAGAAGGTCGGCGAGGAGACGGCGTGCTCGTATTCGGCGACGATGTTCACCCGGTCGAGGAACACCGCCTTGATGGCATCCTGCCACGACCAGAGCGACAAGGGGTAATAGCTGAGCGGACGGTAATCCGCATTCAGCACCAGTGCTGGAAGCCCATCCGGAGATACGGCAACCGTCACGTGTTCACCTCCTTGGTTCTAGACCCGAACGGCGCGGATACTGTAAGCCCGACATGACAGGGATGTGAAGCGGATTGTCGCGTCGCCTAAGCGCCAAAAATGCATGATTTTTATGATTTTTTGCGGATTGAGGCCGGCGGCGCGGCGTCCCGCCCTCTGGTTTCGCGATAATAGGACCAGAAAAGCCGTGATGCGACACCTCGCCACGGGCTCCATGATTCGGCCAATGCGATCAGGGTTTTCTCCGGCGGACGCGGCTCGATGCCGAGCGCGTGGCCGACCGCGCTCTGCAGCGCGACGTCGCGCGCGGGGAAGATGTCGGGATGCCCGGCGGCGAATAAGAGATACACTTCCGCCGTCCACGGACCGATGCCGGACACCGCCGTCATCGTCGTGATCGCCTCCTCGGCATCGAGCGAACAGAGGTGATGAAGGTCGAGGCCGTCGACCACGGCCTGGGCAACAGCGATCAGGCCGCGCTGTTTGGGCCGCGACAGGCCGGCTTCGCGAAAGATGTCCTCGCCGGCGGCCAGGATCGCCTGCGGCGTCAGCGGATCGACAAGCTTGGTCAGCCGGCCGAAGATGGCATCGGCACTGGCGCGGGACACTTGCTGCGAGACGACGATCGACGCCAGGCTTCGAAACCCCGGCTCGGACAGCCGCAGCGGCACCTCGCCGGCCATGCCGCGCACCTTTTCCAGGCGCGGGTCGATCACGCAAAGCGCATCGAGCCCCCGGGCAATGTCGTCTGATGTCACGATACGGCGCATGCTTTCTTGTTCCTCGACCGTCGACAGGGTAGCAATTGGCGAAGCGCCGCAAAACATGATTGCCGCCTGAGAGATGACACTCCTGACATTCCGCTTCGCGCCCAGCCCCAACGGCGACCTGCATCTCGGCCACGCCTATTCGGCGCTGCTCAACCAGAAGCTGGCGGCACGGGCGGACGGACGCCTGCTGCTGCGCATCGAGGATATCGACACGACGCGCTGCACGCCGCAATTCGAGGCCGGCGTGCTTGCCGACCTGAAATGGCTGGGGCTTGGCTGGGAAGAGCCGGTGCGCCGCCAGTCCGAGCATTTCGCCGAATACCAGGCGATGCTCGAGCGGCTGGTCCGGGAGGAACTCGTCTACCCCGCCTTCATGAGCCGTGGCGAGATCCGCGCCTTCATCACCGACAGCGAAAAGCGTGGGCGCGACTGGCCGCGCGATCCCGATGGCGTGCCGCTCTACCCCGCCGCGGACAAGGCGCTGCCGCTGAAGGAACGTCAGCGGCGGATAGTCGAGAATGCGCCCTTCGCCTGGCGTCTGGATGTCGAGGCCGCCATGGCGCGTGTCGGCAAGGACCTGTCCTGGACGGAGTATTCCGACGAGACGCGCTCCGCGACGCGCTCCGTGGAAGCCCGCCCGCAGGAGTGGGGCGACGTGATCTTGGCGCGCCGTGACATCCCGACCAGTTACCACCTCGCCGTCGTCATGGACGATGCGCTGCAAGGCGTCAGCCACGTCGTGCGCGGCCAGGACCTGTTTTCCGCCACCGGCGTGCAGCGCCTGCTGCAGCAACTCCTGGGGCTGCCGCAACCGGCCTATTTCCATCATCGCCTCATCCTCGGACCCGACGGACGAAAGCTGTCGAAGAGCCTCGGCGATACCGGCCTCGCCGCGCTGCGTCACGCCGGCGCATCACCGGGCGACATCAGGGGGATGGTCGGGCTTTGAGCGCGGCGCGGCCAAGGTAACGCATGTCGAACTTGACGCCCGTTGAATTCCGGTGATGCATGGATCAATGGTTTCGTTTTGCACGCCGGGTTGAAGCGCAGTAAAGCAGCGCCACGGTCAACTCCCTCCAGTGCGGCGTCTGCGGAACATGCACAGCATCAAGCGGTTCATTCCCGCCACCTTCGTCGTCCTGTGGGCCACCGGCTTCATCGGTGCGCGCTACGCCATGCCGTGGGCGGAACCGTTCACCTTCCTCGCCGCGCGTTTCGTCCTCGCTGCCATCCTGCTGGCTGTCCTGATGCTTGTGCTGGGTTCGAAAAGAGCCACCCGCGAGGAGGCGCTGCATGCCACCGGCGCCGGCATCCTGATGCATGGCGTCTATCTCGGCGCCGTCTTCTGGGCCATCCACAGGGGCATGCCGGCCGGCTTTTCAGCCCTCATCGTCGGCCTGCAGCCACTGATCACGGCGGTGCTTGCCGGTAAGTTTCTCGGCGAGGCGATCCTGCCGCGCCACTGGCTTGGCCTTGGCATCGGCCTCATCGGTATCGTCATCGTGCTGTGGCCGAAGCTCGGCGCGCTGGGCGGCGGCGTGACCGCGGCGACATTGACCGCCTCGCTGGTCTCGGTGCTCGGCATGAGCGCCGGCACCATCTGGCAGAAGCGCTTCGCCTCCGGCGGCGACCTCGTCGCGGCGACCATGTGGCAATATGTCGGCGGTGGTTCGCTGATGCTCCTCGCCTCGCTCGCTTTCGAAACCCACACCGTCGTTATCAATGGCGAGCTGATCTTCGCCATGGCCTGGCTGGTGCTGGTGCTGTCGCTCGGCGCCATCTTCCTGCTGATGGTCATGATCCGCGACGGCGAGATGTCGAAGGTGGCGTCGCTGTTCTATCTGGTGCCGGCGGTGACGGCGGTCATCGCCTGGGCACTCTTCGACGAACAGCTCAACGCGCTGCAGATTGCCGGCATGGCCATCACCACATTCGGCGTTGGCCTGGCAACAGCACGGCAGACGAAGGGAAGAACTGTGGAATTGAGGAATTGAGGAATTGAGGAATTGAGGAATTGAGGAATTGAGGAATTGAGGAAGAAGCACAGACAGCGCCGGATATGGCCCGCTTTTTCTCCAATTCTTCAGTTCTTCAATTCCTCAATTCTACCTGTCATCCCACCCGCGCACGTGCCTCCAGATAGCGGCTGATCGCGGCATTGAGCTCGCCGCCAAGGATAAAGATCGCCGATACCATGTAGAGGAAGACCACGGCGATCATGATCGAGGCCAGGCCGGCATAGGTCGTCACGTAGGACGAAAAGTGGTCGAGATAGGTGGCGAAGATGGTCGAGCCGATAAGCCATGCCGCCAGCGTGAAGACGATGCCCGGCACCAGCGAGACGAAGCGGCGCTTGCCCGCCGGCAGCCAGAAATGCACGGCAAACAATCCGCCGACAATGACCGCCGAAGCGATTACGTAACGCCACAGCGTGATGGTGCCCATATAGGGCTTTATCCAGTCGATATGGGCTTCGGCGATCCGCGCCAGCAGCGGCGCGAACACCAGGAGCACGCTGATCGCCAGGAAACCGGCCGTGGCGATGAGAACGAAGATGATGCTCTGCACCCGGCGGTAGATGATGCCGCGCGTTTCCGAAACGCGATAGGCGCGGTTGAGCGACGTGCGCAGCGCCTCGATGCCGTTCGACGCAAAATAGGCAGCAAGCACCACACCATAGGTCAAAAGGTCGGTGCGCCGGACGGTCAGCACATTGAGCACTTCGCGCGCGATCGGCTTGGCGATCTGTTCGGGCCAGGTGTCGAAGACCAGATGGACGGCGGTGTCGGAGAACGCCTGCGCGCCGAGGAAGCTCGCCAGCGTCGTCGCGAAGATCAGGAACGGGAACAGCGCCATCAGCGATGTGATCGCCAGATGGCTGGCCATCGCCCAGCCGTCATCGGTATTGAAATGACCAAGCGCGTCGTAGAGGACCCGCTTGAGGGCTACGATCTTCCGCAACAAGAACCGCACCCTCCAATTGTCTCCACGCCGGGAATATGGGAAGGGATTGCGGCAAATGGCAACCCTTGGCGAAACCACGAACAGTCCGGCGCAGAAGTTGCGCTCGATTATCATCACCGGTGCGTCTTCGGGAATAGGCGCGTACTGCGCCCGCGCGTTGAAGGCAGAAGGCTGGCGGGTGTTCGCAACGGCGCGCAAGCCGCAGGACATCGCCGCGCTCGAAGCCGATGGCATCGAGGCCTTCTATCTCGATTATTGCGAGCCGGACTCCATCGCCTCGCTGGTGGCGGCGGTGCTCGACCGCACCGGCGGCCGGCTCGACGCCCTTTTCAACAACGGCGCCTATGCGCAGCCGGGCGCAGTCGAGGATCTGCCCGTTGCGGCGCTCAAGCAGCAGTTCGAGGCGAATTTCTTCGGATGGCATGATTTGACCCGCCGGCTGGTGCCGGTGATGCGCCGCCAGGGTCAGGGCCGCATCGTCCATTGCTCGTCGATCCTTGGCCTCGTCCCGGTGCGCTTTCGCGGCGCCTATTCCGCGTCGAAGCATGCACTGGAGGCCTTGATGCTCTGCCAGCGCCAGGAACTGGCCGGCAGCGGCGTCCACGTTTCGCTGATCGAGCCGGGGCCGGTGAAGTCGAAGATCGCCAGCAATGGCCTCATTTGGTTTCTCAGCAACATCGACCACGAGAATTCCGTGCACCGCGCGGACTATGCGGCGCAACTCGAGCGGCTGCGGGCCGGCGGCAGCCAATCGGCCTTGAAGCCAGGGCCGGAAGTCGTTCATGCGGCGCTTCGCCATGCACTTCTGTCGCGGCGCCCGCGCCCGCACTATGTGGTAACAGTGCCGGCCAGGATCGGTGCGGTGCTCAAACGCGTCCTGCCGGCATCGATGCTTTACCGCCTGATGGCCAAACGCGCCTGAACGCCAAAACAACTGGAACGAAACAATGGCAACCGTCTTCAACATTCTCGCCATTCTGGTCATGGTCGCCGTTGCGGTCGTGCTTGTTCGTGGCCTCATCAATATGATGCGCGGCGGCTCCGGCGTCACATCGAACAAGCTGATGCAGGCGCGCGTCATGCTGCAGGCCGTGGCGCTGGTGCTGATCCTGCTTGCGGTGTATTTCACCCGCAAGTGAGGGATGTCGGCGGGGAGGCGAAATGGTCAAGCTCAACAAGATCTACACCCGCACCGGCGATGATGGCACCACGGGTCTCGGCACCGGCGAGAGGCGGCTGAAATCCGACCTGCGGGTAGACGCCTACGGCACGGTCGACGAAGCCAATGCCTGCATCGGCATCGCCCGGGTCCACACGGCCGCGACCCATCCCGCGATCGACGCCATGCTTTCCCGCATCCAGAACGATCTGTTCGACCTCGGCGCCGATCTCGCCGTGCCCGACGACGGCAAGCCGCTCGGCTATGAGCCGCTTCGCATCGTCGCCGTGCAGACTGACCGGGTCGAAAAGGACATCGACCTTCTCAACAAGGAGCTTCAGCCGCTCAAATCCTTCGTGCTCAATGGCGGCACGCCGGCAGCGGCGGCACTTCACCTTGCCCGCACCGTGGCGCGGCGGGCCGAAAGGCTGATCGTGGCCCTTGCCCAGTATCCGGACGAGCACGTCAACCGCGACGGTCTGAAATACATCAACCGAGTCTCGGATTTCCTGTTTGTCGCCGCCCGGGCGGTCAATGACAACGGAAACGCCGACGTGCTATGGGTTCCCGGCAAGAACCGCTGATTGTCGAAAGCGGAAGAGGGCCTGGGGCAATGTTCATCCCGCTTTACGACACCAACAGGCTGCGGCACATCAGGCTGCAATATGTGACGATCGGGCTGATCGTGGTCAATGCCCTGGTCTACCTCGCCACCGCGCTCGGCGGCGAGAGTTTCTCCAATGCCGCCGTGCTTGGTCTCGGCTTCATCCCGTCGGTCGTCCATGACACCGCCGAGCTCGATCCCCGTTTCATCGTCATCCCCGAAAGCCTGAGCTACCTCACCTATTCCTTCCTGCATGCAGACATCTTCCATCTCGGCGGCAACATGCTGTTCCTGTGGGTGTTCGGCGACAATGTCGAGGATGCGCTCGGCCACATCCGCTACCTCATCTTCTACCTGTTGTGCGCGATCGCCGGCGCCGCTTTCCAGGGCCTCGTCGCCTGGGATTCGCAGGCGCCGCTGATCGGTGCCTCCGGCGCCATCGCCGGCGTGGTCGTCGCCTATCTGATCCTTTATCCCAGGGTGAAGGTCTGGGTGCTGGCCTTCGCCCGCATCCCGCTGCGGATTCCGGCCTTCATCCCGCTCATCTTGTGGGTGCTGTTCCAGGTGGTGATGTTTGCCGCCGGCGGCGAGGACCAGATTTCGTGGGCCTGCCATATCGGCGGCATCATTGCCGGAGCCGTTCTTGTGCTCGTCCTGCGCAGCCGCGGCGTGCCGCTGTTTGCCGGCGCCGACGAGGACGTCGCGCCCACCGCTCCCGACCAACCGCCGGTTGCCACGGAACCGCTGATCCCCGACCCGCCCGCCGCGACGCCGCGCTGGGGGCGAGGAAACGCTTCCAGTTCGGACTGAACCGATTTGAGCCGCTTGCAGCGTATTGACGTGCAGGGTTGCCGCAACTACGGAAACGTCACCGCCGCAACCTAAGGCGGGCAAAGACCAGAATTTCCATCCGAAATGTCGGCTTTCGACAACTCAGAACGGGCGCAGGCTGTTATAGCGCGCCCAACTAGCGTGAAGAGGTGACAGGCAAATGAAGATCCTTGTGCCCGTGAAGCGGGTTGTGGATGCGAACGTCAAGGTTCGCGTGAAGGCTGATGGTTCGGCGGTGGAGCTCGCCAACGTCAAGATGGCGATGAACCCGTTTGACGAAATCGCGGTGGAAGAAGCAATCCGGCTGAAGGAAGCCGGCAAGGCTGAAGAAATCATCGTCGTCTCGATCGGCCCGCAGCAGGCGCAGGAAACACTGCGCACCGCGCTCGCCATGGGCGCCGACCGCGCCATCCTGGTTAAGACCGACGAACAGACCGAGCCGCTCGGCGTCGCCAAGGTACTGAAAGGCGTCGTCGACGCCGAGCAGCCCGGCCTCGTCATTCTCGGCAAGCAGGCGATCGACGACGACTCCAACCAGACCGGCCAGATGCTGGCGGCACTGCTTGGCTGGGCGCAGGGCACCTTCGCTTCCAAGATCGTGCTCGACGGCGACAAGGCCAAGGTGACGCGCGAGGTCGACGGCGGCCTGCAGACCGTGGAACTGAAGATGCCGGTGATCGTCACCGCCGACCTTCGCCTCAACCAGCCGCGCTATGCCTCGTTGCCCAACATCATGAAGGCCAAGAAGAAGCAGCTCGACGAGAAGACCCCGGCCGACTACGGCGCCGACGTCAAGCCGCGGCTGAAGGTCATCAAGACCGAGGAGCCGAGTGGCCGCAAGGCAGGCGTCAAGGTCAAGTCGGTGGCCGAACTGGTCGACAAGCTCAAGAACGAAGCCGGCGTGTTGTAAGCGATCGGGAAAGGAACAGAAAAATGGCTATTCTCCTCATCGCAGAACACGACAACGCAACGCTTTCCGACCAGACCGCCAAGGCGCTGTCGGCGGCGCTGCAGATCGGCTCGGACGTGCATGTGCTGGTTGCCGGCAAGGGCGCCAAGCCGGCAGCCGACGCTGCCGCCAAGCTCAAGGGCGTGAGCAAGGTGCTGCTGGCCGAGGCAGACGAACTTGCCGAGCGCCTGGCCGAACCGACGGCAGCGCTCATTGTGTCGCTGGCGGGCACCTACGACACCATCATCGCGCCGGCGACCTCGTCGGGCAAGAATGTCGCGCCGCGCGTCGCAGCGCTGCTCGATGTCGCGCAGGTGTCCGAGATCATCGAAGTCGTATCGCCCGACACCTTCAAGCGGCCGATCTATGCCGGCAACGCCATCCAGACGGTGCAGTCGAGCGACGCCAAGAAGGTGATCACGGTGCGCACAGCCTCGTTCCAGGCAGCCCCCGAGGGCGGCTCGGCGGCGGTCGAGACCGTCAAGGCCGCGGCCAATCCCGGCCTGTCCACCTTCGTCGAGAACAAGCTTTCCGAGACCGACCGTCCGGAGCTGACCTCGGCCAAGATCATCATCTCGGGGGGTCGTGCGCTGGGTTCGGCGGAGAAGTTCCAGGAGGTCATCCTGCCGGTCGCCGACAAGCTCGGTGCCGCCGTCGGCGCCTCCCGCGCCGCGGTCGATGCCGGCTATGCGCCGAACGACTGGCAGGTCGGCCAGACCGGCAAGGTCGTCGCCCCTGATCTCTACATTGCGGTGGGCATCTCCGGCGCCATCCAGCATCTCGCCGGCATGAAGGATTCGAAGGTCATCGTCGCCATCAACAAGGACGAGGAGGCGCCGATTTTCCAGGTTGCCGACTACGGCCTCGTCGGCGATCTCTTCGTCATTCTGCCGGAGCTGCAAAAGGCGCTTTGACGCTTTCTGCCAAAGCGTATTAAATGGTGAGGGTGGGGTAGACGAAGTCGCCCCGCCCTTTTAGTTTGCACCGCACAAAAAGCAGGCCGCAAAGGCCTTTTGACGGGATCGGTGTAATGAGCAAGATCGAGACGATCGGCATCATCGGCGCGGGCCAGATGGGCGGCGGCATCGCCCATGTCTCCGCGCTTTCGGGCTACAAGGTGCTGATCTACGATATTTCGCCCGACCGCATCGAGAAAGGCATCGCCACAATCAGCGGCAACATGGCCCGCCAGGTGGGGTCCGGCAAGCTCGACGAGAAGGTGCGCAACGACGCGATGGGCCGCATTTCGGCCGCGCCCGCGATGGCCGATCTTGCCGGCGCGGATCTGGTGATCGAGGCGGCGACAGAGGACGAGACGGTCAAGCGCAAGATCTACGCCCAGCTTTGTCCGCAGCTCAATCCCGAAGCCATCCTGGCGACCAACACCTCGTCGATCTCGATCACGCGGCTTGCCGCGCAGACCGACCGGCCTGAGCGGTTCATCGGCATACATTTCATGAACCCGGTGCCGCTGATGAAGCTGGTCGAGCTGGTGCGCGGCATCGCCACCGAGGACCAGACCTTCGAGGCTGCCAAGACCTATGTGAAGCAGCTCGACAAGACGATCACGGTCTCGGAGGATTTTCCGGCCTTCATCGTCAACCGCATCCTGTTGCCGATGATCAACGAGGCGATCTACACGCTCTATGAGGGTGTCGGCTCGGTCGACGCCATCGACACCGCCATGCGGCTCGGCGCCAACCATCCGATGGGGCCGCTGCAGTTGGCCGATTTCATCGGGCTCGATACCTGCCTGTCGATCATGCAGGTGCTGCATGACGGCCTGTCGGACTCCAAGTACCGCCCTTGCCCGCTGCTGGTGAAATATGTCGAGGCCGGCTGGCTCGGCCGCAAGACCGGGCGCGGCTTCTACGACTATCGTGGCGAGCATCCCGTTCCGACGCGCTGAGCGCATCGTCGACGCAAATCAGGGACAAGCCTTCGGATCGGCGGTTGACAGGCTCGATCAGGAGGCCGCCGCCAGCGGCTCTGTCCGGCCCTCCACGATCCGTGCGTCGGACGCCATGGAGACACAGCCGCGGCCGGCCGCCTTGGCCGCATAGCAGGCCGCATCGGCTCTCGCGATGATCTCGTCGACCTCGCCGCAATTGGCATTGATCGCAGCCAGTCCGATGCTGGCGCCGATCACGTGAGGACGGCCGTCCCAGGTGAAGTCCAGCCCGCCGATCGCATCGATGATGGAGCGTGCCGCGATCTTGGCGCCGGCTGCCGAACCCGATTTCAGAATGACCGCGAATTCGTCGCCGCCGAGGCGAGCGACGATATCGTCTGGACCAAGCACGCCGCGAATCGCCTCGGCAACCCGCTTCAGCAGCCCGTCTCCCGCCGCGTGTCCGCCGGTGTCGTTGACCAGTTTGAAGTGGTCGAGATCGATGAACATGAACTGATGTCCGGCGCCTCCGACCGACTTCGTCGTGTCGGCGGTGCCGTCCTTGCGCGCCTGGCCGACCAGGTCTTCCATGGCGCGGATGAAGCTGGAGCGGTTGGCAAGGCCGGTCAGCGCATCGTGTGCCGCGGCGTGCGCCAGCTGGCGCTGCAGCGCGCGCGCATCGGTAAAGTCCTGGAAGACGATGACCAGCCCGCAGAATTCGTTCCGTTCGTTGATGATCGGCGACACCACCTGGCGGATGCTGCAGCGCGTGTCGTCGCGCCGGATCAGGACGGCGCGGCTGTTCTGGTCGGCGGGCGCATGAACGCCAACTGCGGGCCGGGTGACGCCGATCCTGTGCCCCGTCTCCTCGTCGACCGCCCAGTAGACATGGCCAAGCATCTTGCCGAGAGCCTCGCCGCCGGCAATCCCGGTCAGCTTTTCGGCGACCGGGTTCATGAAGGTGATACGGTTTGCGGCATCGGTGCAGATGACGGCATCGCCGATCGATTGCAGCGTCACCCTCAGCCGCTCCTTTTCGTCGGCAAGCATTGCCGCCGACACAGTAAGGCGCTCTTCGGCCTCCTTGCGACGGGTGATGTCGGTCAGGCTGCCGATGGCCCTGATCAGCCGTCCATTCTCGTCGCGTTCGATGGCCTTGCCGCGGTCGAGTATCCACATCCAGTGGCCATCCTTGTGGCGCATCCTGAACTCGGCCTCAAAGAACGGTGTCTTGCCCTCGAGATGAGCGCGATCCGCTTCGGCGACAGTCTCGCGATCGTCGGGATGAATCATCGTCAGCCAGCGATCGGTGTCGCCATCGAGCTCGCTATCCGCATAGCCCAGCATCTTGACCCAGGTCGAGGAATAGGTCGTGCCGCCCTTGCGCATGTCGAGGTCCCAGACGCCTTGGCCGGCACCGGCGAGCGCGAAATTCCAACGCGTCTCCGCTTCGGCAATGCGCGCCTCGGCCTGCTTGCGCGCGTCGATGTTCTCGATTTGCGAGACGAGATAGAGCGGGCGGCCGCTGGTCTCATCGCGAATGACCGAACCGGCAAGATGGGCCCAGACGGGCGTTCCGTCCTTCCTGAGATAACGCTTCTCGAAGTGGAAGGAATTGACCGTGCCCGCCTTCAGATCGTCCATCGTCTCCCGCCCGATCAGCAGATCGTCGGGATGCGTGATCTGGAAGAAAGTCAGCGCCTCGATCTCTTCGCTTGTGTAGCCAAGCATGGCGGCGAAGGCTGGATTGGTTTGGCGGATGCGACCGTCGAGACCGACAACCACGATGCCGATCGCCGAATCCTCCATGGCGCGGCGGAAGCGCAGTTCGCTCTCGGCGATCTGCTGGCGATCCCTGCTGATCCTGCGGATAGACAGGGCGGCGAGGAACAGCGCGCCCGCCGCCACCGCCACCGCGATCTGCAGGCAGAGCCTCAACGCTTCGGTGCCGAAATCCAGGCTCGACAGCAGGATCGAGGTCGCCAGCACGCCCAGGCCGGCGACGAGCAACGCCAGCCCTGCATACGCAAGAGATTTTCGGCTGGTCAATCCTCGCCACATCACGATACGTGCCACCCCCGTGCGCAAACGCATGTTCTCGCATCAACCTTGGCGGATCGATTTTAAGGAAAGGTTGCGTCCGGCATGCCGGCGTGGTCGCTAACCGGCAAACAATTGCCGGCATGATTAAGGATCGGTGCACGGGTCCGCGATCGTTACGAAACGCTACCAGCGTATGAAAAACCGTCCGCCGAGCGCACCGAGCAATGCGAGCCCTGCGATCGCTGCCGTGTACCAGGTGGCGACGAAAAGCGGCGAGTCGTCGAAGCAGTGCGCGGCATAGAAGGTTGCCGCCAGCCCGCCGGCGAGCAGACCCGCCACCGCACCGGCAAGCACCGGCCGTGTCGGCGCGCCATAGCGCAGCATCCACAGGAAGATGGCAAGCGGGCCAATACCGATCAGCGGGATGAAGCCCATGCAGAGCATCATGTTGGAGCCGACCATCCGTGTACCCCACAGCGCCTCCGGCACCATGAAAAGCTCAAGAAGCACCGCCACGGCGACCAGCACCGGCGCCGCAGCCATCCAGGCCATTGCCCGGCCCGTCGAGGCGCCCGGCGTCGACAAGGCGCGGATCAGGGCGAAGGCGCTGACGGCCAGCACGATGGTGAAGACGAATTTGGAGAGGAAGCGCATCGTGTGAGCGGCCGCCATGAAGTCCGGGCGCGGGCCGATGGTCAGCAGGAATACGACGGCCGCGATCACCGCCCCCGCACCGGCGGCCAGCCACCAGGCCGATAGCAGCGGGATTGCCTTGCTGCTTGCGTCGGCGTCCAGCGCCTTGATGAGATCATCCGTCCTCATGTCATTCCCGCCCGAACCGCCCCTGCCCGAATCGCTTGGCTATCGCGGCAAGTCCGCGATGCAGCGACACACGCACCGCCGTCTCGCTGATGCCGAACTTCGCCGCCGTCTCACCGATGGACCGCCCTTCCACCGACACGGCCGAGACCACGGAGCGCTGTGCCGGCGACAGGCTGTCCAATGCCCGGTTGATGTCTCGCTCGCTGACGGTCTCGGTTTCCGGCTCGGCGAACGTCTCGGCGATATCGTCGACATCGATCTCGATGCGCCGTCCTCGCCGCCGGAACGCATCGATCAGCTTGAAGCGGGCGATCGCGTAGATCCACGGCAACACCGGCGCATCCTGGCGCCAGGTATGTCGTTTTACATGAATGGCCAGCAAGGTTTCCTGCACGACATCCTCGGGATCGACCCCGCCCTGCACGATCTTGCGCCTGGCAAAACCGCGAACCAGCGCGGCAATCCGGTGCAGAAAGTCGGCGTAAGCCCTTTCATCTCCCGCGATCGCGGCCCGCATCAGCCGGGAAAGTTCGGCCTCGTCCTTGCCGCTCACAAGAGTTCACTCCCCCGAATTTCGCGTCTCGGCGCTGATTTGTTACGTGGCCGGCGAAATAATGTCCAAGCCAAACTATCGGCAAATCACGAAAGTTTGCGGCACACCGCGCGCCGATCGCCAGTGCGATATTGCCCCGCGCTCTTGTTCGAGAACTCAAGGCTTGGCGCCGAACATGGCGTCCCGGAAAGACCTGAAGCCCTTTCGAACGGTCAGCTTCATCCGTCTGCGACGGTACTTGTTTCTCAGGCGGCCCAATATCTGGAAATGTGTCTCATCGATAACCGGAGTGGATAGGGGATCGTTAGCATATGGCAGCTGTGCCAAGGCATCTGCATGCATGTTGGCGTAAGGCAACGAATCGTATCTGTCGAAGGGTGTGGGCGGGTCGTTCAATACAGTGGGATTGGTGTTGATCTCGAAAACCTGGATACGACCATCGACAATGGTGTAGTCGATCCTGCCATATGAGATCCCCGCCTTCTCGAAAATCGGCATCAGCTCTACCGCATGCGGATTGTCGCGCACAAAGGCGGTATGCTCGACCCGATGTTGCCCCGACATGCCGCCTCCCTGTACCTTTATGAACCACTCCTTGCTGGCGAAGCAGTGTTGCGCATAACTGCGCGCGCCGATCCGATATGCCGAGTATTTCCGGTAGCTGCCATCGGCACCTGCCTTTGCTCCAAACTCCACCACCATGGGGCGAACAAAATTCATCGTACCCAGGTCAGAGAGCGCCTGGCCGAGTTCCACCGGCGATTGCAACAGCGGCGGCACTTTATAAGCGGCGCCCGTCTCGTCACGCAGAAAGACAGGGAAACGCATTCCCGCCGGCAGACTTTCGGGTCTGTATACATTGAAATCATTGATGCCGTCCGCGAACAGCATACGCAATAGATCGAAACGCTGAAGGCTTTTTCGGGGATGGTTGAGTTGAAACAGATCAGACTGCTGCGACTTCATCCGCTGGCTGAGATTGGAGCATGCTTCAATCTCTGCTTCGCTCAGTCGGTCCAAATCCGTCCAAAGAACGGTGCCTCTGGAAATCTCAAGCAGATGCGCCCGTTCGTCATAGGGAACAAAGCGCACAGAACCCTGCAAATCCGTTCGAAAATAGAGTAGCAGGCTTGCCAGGGTATAGGCATGCAAGCGATGGCAAACATAGAAGATCATGAGACAACCCGCCCCTACTCATGCACTCATCAACAGCTGGTATCAGAAAATTATCGATTCGATATCGCAATTACGAGCCGCCTTTCGACGATGAAGATGATCGTATTTCAACAGCTTATGGCAGACGACGTTCCGGGCATGGCCGCGATGGAGGCCGCGGCCTGGGGACGACTCGGTGCCAGCGAAAAAACAATTCACCACCGGCTTTCGCTCGGGCATACAATGATCCTGGCCATGATTGAGAACCTTGTTGCCGGCGCGATCTGCTTCGTGGAAACCAGCCAAGATCCGCACGATACGGGAAGGTTCCCCAAGACCTTCTCCGCCTACTCTTCGCTTGCCAGGAGCCAACCTGCACGGTCACTCTACGTGTACAATCTTGGTGTGCGACCCGAATTCCGCGGCACCGACATGGCACGCCGCCTATTGTCGCAAATGTCTGACTATGGACGGCAGGTCGGTGCGCGTTGGTTGGTCGGCGACGGACGTTGCCCGTCCTACGCGGGAGCACAGGACGAGTTGCCCGACAAGGTTCGGCCGGATCCGGAATTTCGTCGGACCATCGACGACTGGCATCGGACCGGTGTCATGCCTTCGGTGGAATCCATAACGAGGGATCCGCTACTGCGGTTCTATAACCGTGTTCTCCGGTGCGAATTTCTACATCTCGCGTCCGATTTTCTACCTGAAGACATGAGTTCCGGCGGATTTCGCGTTATCTTTGCTGTCGATCTTGCCCGATGACAGATCAGGCTGATCTATTTGACCCCATCGCCCATGGCAGCGATGCGTTTCCCGAATTCGCCCGTCGTCGGAGTTCAGGAGGCGCCAGTTGGGGCAAACCTCCTTATCCCGAGGTCGGTGAAGCCTTCTACGTGTTCAGCCATGCGCTTGTTTCCCAGGCCTTGAAACACCCGCTGTTGCTGCAGGCACCGCCGGGCGCCTATCAGGAGGTCAGGCAAAAGATCAGCGCCAATCCGGCCCTGGACCTGTTGACCCGTTCCATGCTGCTGTCCGACCCGCCGCGGCACATGCGCCTGCGCCGCCCATTGGCTGGTTCGCTAAGCTTTTCCTCCAGCAACGGGCTGTTCGACCGGCTTGCGGCCAAAGCGTCGGAACTTACGCAGGCAGCTGTACAAAAACCGGAGTTCGACGCGGTTCGTGATATAGGCCTGCCGCTATCGTTTTCAGCCCTGGAACAGATCCTTGGTATCGACATGGACGATCCCTGGCGGATTGGCGCCGACGCACAGCTTATGGCCAACGCCCTGGAAATAAGGGCCGGCGGCGTAGACGAAGACGCAAACGATGCCTGCCGCCGGTTGGAGGCATGGGTATCCAGCGTGATAGAACACGGTACTGTGCGCCCAAACGGTATTTCAGCTCAGATGCTTGCCGAAGTCGAGGCTGGCCGCTGGCTGAGAGACGATGCCATTGCAAACATCGTATTCCTGCTCTTTGCCGGGCAGGCGACAGTCGTCGATACCTTCGGCAATGCGCTGGTCGCGCTTGCACGCTTCCCAGAACAGCTTTCGCTGCTTGAAGATAGGAAAGTCAGTTGGTTTTCAGCAGCCGAAGAGCTGCTCCGTTTTTGCGCTCCGGTTCACTATGCCGGAGCGCGCATCGCCGCGGAAGATTTGCAATTTGGTGGCGCAACCATAAAAGCCGGGCAGGCCGTCGTACCCGTGCTAGCGAGCGCCAATCGAGACATTTCTGTTTTTCCGGCGGGCGACCGGTTGGATTTGGGTTCCGGCATTTCGTCGGCCCTTGCCTTTGGCACCGGACTGCATGCCTGTCTGGGTCAACACGTCGCCCGGTTAGAAATAGCTGTACTGCTGGAGGCCTTGTTCACGCAGGCCAAAGGCTGGTGCTTGGACCTTCCCAGGGTCGTCAGGCGGCATTCGGTGCTTTTCCACGGTCTGCAAGCCGCCCCATTCATCCGGCCCGCGGATCAACCATCGGTTTGAATTCGGCACGCCATTCGGGTCCCTTCATGCTTGGAATTGTGAGCCCGATATCAAGCGTTTGTGCTTCAGCGACCGATTGAAGCAGATCACCAATGTTGACTAAGCCTGTCAGGTATCGGTAGGTGAGCCGGTGCCAACCCGAACTTTAGGACAATGTCATGAAATATGCTCTTTCCACCCTCGCCGGCGCCACGGCGCTGGCAATCATGCTGATCGCCAGCCCATCGATGGCCGAGGATGCCGGCATCATTGTCTATAACGCCCAGCACGAAAGCCTGACCAAGGCGTGGGCCGAAGGCTTCACCAAGGAAACGGGCATCAAGGTCACGGTGCGCAATGGCGGCGACAGCGACTTCTCCAATCAGATCGTCGCCGAGGGCACTGCTTCACCCGCAGACGTGTTCCTGACGGAAAACTCACCGGCCATGGCGCTGGTCGAGAGCGCCGGCCTGTTCGCGCCGGTCGATGCCGACACGTTGGCACAGGTTCCGCAGGATTATCAACCGGCCAGCGGCAAATGGGTCGGCGTCGCCGCGCGCAGCACGGTCTTTGCCTACAACAAAACCAAGCTGACCGCCGACCAGCTGCCCAAGTCGATGCTTGACCTCGCCGATCCGAGCTGGAAAGGCCGTTGGGCCGCCTCCCCGTCGGGCGCCGATTTCCAGGCCATCGTCAGCGCCCTGCTCCAGCTCAAGGGCGAAGCCGCTACCGCCGACTGGCTGAAGGCGATGAAAACCAACTTCACCGCCTACAAGGGCAACAGCACGGTGATGAAGGCGGTCAATGCCGGCGAGATCGAAGGCGGCGTCATCTATCACTATTACTACTTCGGCGATCAGGCCAAGACCGGCGAAAACAGCAAGAATGTCGAGCTGCACTATTTCAAGAACCAGGATCCGGGCGCCTTCGTCTCGATCTCCGGCGGCGGCGTGCTGGCCTCCAGCAAGCATCCCAAGGAAGCCCAGGCGTTCCTGAAATGGCTGACCGGCAAGGGCGGTCAGGACGTGCTGAAAACAGGCGATTCCTTCGAATACGCGGTCGGCAAGGGTGCGGACTCCAACCCGAAGCTGGTGCCGCTCGCCGATCTGCAGGCGCCGAAGGTCGATGCCACGACGCTGAACTCCAAGAAGGTCACCGACCTGATGACGGCAGCCGGCTTGCTTTAGTTGCCATTCGTCCTAAAAGGACACCCGACCGCGCTCCCGCGGGAATTCGCCTTCCGCGGGAGTGATTTTGTTTTTCGAGATGGCATTCGTCGATGACGACACGCTGTGTTCCCGACCGCGATCGCGGTCCTTCAATTGCTGCCGCTGGACGGCAACGGCACGGCGTCTGACCTGATGCAGTCCGCGGTCGATCTCGCGCGTTCGGGCCTGCCTTCGGGCACAGGTCGAAGGGCCCGGCGACGCGCACCGCTTTGGCTGGTCCTCGCCGCCATCTTCGTTGCGCTGCTGGCGCTGGTGCCGCTCGCCTTCATCGTCTGGATCGCGGTGCAGACCGGCTGGGAAACCGTCTCGGCGCTGGTCTTCCGGCCGCGTGTCGGCGAGCTTCTGGTCAACACTGTCCTGCTGGTCGCGCTCTCGGTGCCGATCACCATCGTGCTGTCGGTTGCGCTGGCCTGGCTGACCGAGCGCAGCGACCTGCCGGGCGACCGGATCTGGTCCTGGCTGTGCGTGGCGCCGCTCGCCATCCCCGCCTTCGTCCACAGCTACGCCTGGATCACCATGGTGCCGGGACTGCACGGCCTGTGGGCCGGCGTGCTGGTTTCCGTTATCGCCTATTTCCCGTTCCTGTATCTGCCGGTATCGGCGGCATTGCGCCGTCTCGATCCCGCCCTCGAGGACGCCGCCGCCGCACTCGGCCTTGGACCCCGACGCGTGTTCTGGCGGGTCGTGCTGCCGCAATTGCGGCTCGCCATCTGCGGCGGCTCGCTGCTGGTCGGCCTGCATCTGCTGGCCGAGTACGGCCTCTATGTCTTCATCCGCTTCGACACCTTCACCACGGCGATCGTCGACCAGTTCCAGTCGACCTTCAATGGACCGGCCGCCAACATGCTGGCCGGCGTGCTGGTCAGCTGCTGCTTCGTGCTGCTCGGCCTCGAAGTGCTGGTGCGCGGCGAGGAGCGCTATGCCCGCGTCGGCTCGGGTGCGGCGCGCCATCAGCAACGCGCAAGCCTCGGGCGCGCCACCATTCCGAGCCTGCTCTTGCTTGTCGTCACCACGCTTTTGGCGCTCGGCGTGCCGTTCGTCACCATCGGCGGCTGGCTTGTCGCCGGCGGCGCCGCTGTCTGGCGCCTGGACGAGATCGGCCTGGCGCTTGGGCAGACGCTGTTCCTGGCGCTCGCCGGCGCCTTGCTCGCCACCGTCGCCGCCATGCCGATGGCCTGGATCTCGATCCGCGCCCCCGGGCCATTGCAGCGCCTGCTGGAGGGCTGCAACTACATCGTCGGCTCGTTGCCGGGGGTTGTCATTGCGCTGGCGCTGGTCACCATCACGGTGCGCATTGCGCTGCCGCTCTACCAGACCCTGTTCACCATCCTGGTGGCCTATGCGCTGATGTTCCTGCCACGCGCGCTGGTCAGCCTGCGGGCGTCGATCGCGCAGGCACCGGTCGAGCTCGAACGCGCCGCTTCCAGCCTCGGCCGCCCGCCGCTGCAGGCGCTGTGGTCGACGACGATCCGCCTGTCGGCGCCGGGTGCCGCGGCCGGCATGGCGCTGGTGGCGCTCGGCATCATGAACGAACTGACTGCCACCCAGATGCTGGCGCCGAACGGCACCCGCACGCTGGCGATGGCGTTCTGGTCCTACAGCGGCGAGATTGATTATGCCTCCGCGGCACCTTACGCCTTCATCATGGTGGCGATGTCGCTGCCCTTGACCTGGCTGCTCTATGTCCAGTCGAAACGGATGGCCGGACGATGAGCTTTCTCGAAATCGGCGGCTTGCACAAGCAGTACGGCCCGGTGGCCGCCCTTGCCGGCGTCGACCTGAACGTCGCCAGCGGCAGCCGCACGGCGATTGTCGGTCCTTCCGGCTGCGGCAAGACGACCCTGCTGCGGCTGATTGCCGGCTTCGAGGCGCCGGACCAGGGGCACATCACGCTCGACGGTACGATATTGGCCAATGGCGGCGCTGCGGTGCCGGCATATCGGCGAGGCATCGGCGTGGTGGCGCAGGATGGCGCCCTGTTTCCGCATCTGACCATTGGCGACAATATCGGTTTCGGCATGGGTCGCGGCGAGGACAAGCGCACTGAGCGCATCGTCGAGCTCGCCTATATCGTCGGCCTCGACAAGGCGATCCTCAAGCGCCGCCCGCACGAGCTCTCCGGCGGCCAGCAGCAGCGCGTGGCGCTGGCTCGCGCCATGGCGATGAAGCCCAGGCTGATGCTTCTCGACGAGCCGTTCTCGGCGCTCGATACCGGCCTGCGCGCTTCGATGCGCAAGGCGGTGGCCGAGCTTCTGGAAGCTGCCGGCATCACCACCATCCTGGTGACGCACGACCAGGCCGAGGCGCTGTCCTTCGCCAGCCAGGTCGCGGTGATGCGCGACGGCAAGTTCTCGCAAATCGGCACGCCGCGCGAGCTCTATCTCAAGCCGAAGGACAGGATGATCGCCGAATTCCTTGGCGACGCCATCATCCTGCCGGCCAAGATATCGGATGGCTTCGCCAACTCGCCGCTCGGCCGCATCGCGGTCGACACCAATGACAGCCGCGATGTCGCCCGCATCATGCTTCGCCCGGAGCAGATCGCGCTGAAGAGAACGTCGCGCGAGGGCATGTCCGGCACCTCGGACATGCTGTTCGGCGAAGTGACGGAATCCGAATTCGCCGGCTCGATGTGCACGGTCGCGGTGCGGCTCTTGAACAATGCCGATCCACCCGATGCGGCAGCGATCGGTAACACGCCGCTGGTCCTGCGCAAACCGGGCATGGACGCGCCGGCGGTCGGCGAGATCGTCCGGCTGACCGTATCGGGAAAGGCGCATGTCTTCGCCTGAACACCGTATGCTGGAGCAATTCTAGGAAACTGTGAAGCGGTTTTCCGTCTGGAATTGCGTCAAAACAAAGAGTTAGAGCAGCTCGCCGTTTCCGTGAAACGGTGAAACGCTCTGGGCATATCTTTTGGATTAGCCGACGCGCTTTCCTGCCTGATCGAACCAGTGCAGCTTTTCTGCCTTGGCAACCACGCGCAATTGGTTGCCAACCGTGGCGGTGGCGCGACCCGCGACACGCACGACGATACGGTTGCCGCCTGCCGCACAGTGAAGGAAACTTTCGGCGCCTACCGGTTCGACTGCCTCGACCAGCGCCGGCAGGACGAGGGCGCCGGGCGGCGCCTCCGCATTGAAGGTGACGTCGGCATCCTCGGGCCGAAAACCGAGGGTCGCAGCTCTTGCCTCCCGAGGTGCGAAAGCGATCGCCGTGCCGTCTGCGAGCACCGCGCCCGAGGCGCTTTCGGTCAGTGCCAGGAGATTCATCGGCGGCGCGCCAATGAAGGAAGCGACGAAGGTCGAGGCCGGCCTTTCATAGATGTCGAGCGGCGCCCCCATTTGCTCGACCAGTCCGCCGTTCATGACGACGAGGATGTCGGCCAACGTCATCGCCTCGAGCTGGTCATGCGTGACATAGACCGACGTGACGCCAAGCGAGCGTTGCAGGTTCTTTATCTCGACGCGCATCTGGCCACGCAATTTGGCATCGAGATTGGAGAGCGGCTCGTCGAACAGGAAAACCCTCGGGTTGCGCACAATGGCACGACCCATGGCGACACGCTGGCGCTGGCCGCCGGAAAGCTCGCGCGGGCGGCGGTCGAGCAGCGCCGAAAGTTCGAGTATTTTCGCCGTCGCGCGGACCCGGCTGTCGATCTCATCTTTCGGCGTGCCGCGGTTGCGCAGCCCATAGGCCATGTTGTCGTAGACTTTCATATGCGGATAGAGCGCATAGTTCTGGAACACCATGGCGATGTCCCGCTCGGTCGGACCGATTGAGTTTACGATCTTGCCGTCGATCGCAACTGTTCCCGAGGAGATGGTTTCGAGCCCGGCGATCATTCTGAGCAGCGTGGACTTGCCGCAGCCCGATGGGCCGACCAGCACGCAAAGCTGCCTGTCGGGAACTGCGATTGAAACGCCCTTCACGGCCTCGAAACCGCTGGGGTAGACCTTCTTCACATCCTTCAGATCGACGGTGGCCATCAGCTTCTCACTTTTCGGAATCGACCAGGCCGCGAACGAACCAGCGTTGCATCAGCACCACGACCAGGATCGGCGGCACGATGGCCAGCATCGCTGTGACCATGACCAGGTGCCATTGCGTATCGGCATCGGCGAAGGAGACCATCTTTCTGAGCGCGATGACGATCGTGTTCATGTTGCTGCTGTTGGTGACGAGCAACGGCCACAGATACTGTGTCCAGCCATAAATGAAGAGGATGACGAACAGCGCCGCGATGTTTGTCCGCGACAGCGGCAACAGGATATCGAAGAAGAAGCGCCACGGCCCCGCACCGTCGACACGCGCCGCCTCCACCAGTTCACCTGGAATGGTCATGAAAAACTGTCGAAACAGCAATGTGGCGGTGGCGGAGGCGATCAGCGGGATGATCAGGCCGGCATAGGTGTCGATCATGCCGAGATCGACCATCACCTTGTAGGTCGGCAGGATGCGCACCTCGACGGGAAGCATCAAGGTGATGAAGATCAGCCAGAAGAAGGTCATGCGCAGCGGAAAGCGGAAAAATACGATCGCGTAGGCCGACAGGATCGAGATGAAGATCTTTCCCACCGCGATGCCGAGCGCCATGATCGTCGTGTTGAACAGCAGCCTGCCGACGCTGACGCCGCCGATACGGCCGACACCGCCGAACAGCGCTTCGGTGTAATTGTTCCAGAACTGATCGCCGGGCAGGAGCGGCAATGGCGGCCTGAGGATCGTTTGCAGCGTCTGCGTCGAGGCAACGAACGTGTAGTAGATCGGGAAAGCAACGATCAATATGCCGAGGATCAGCACGGCGTGGGCGATGACGGTGCGGAGCGGTGACTGGCCGATCATCGCTCGCCCTCAGCCGTAATGGACTTTGCGTTCCACATAGCGGAACTGGATGGCCGTGAGCGAGATGACGATGACCATCAGGATGACCGACTGCGCCGCCGAGTCACCGAGGATCAGATTGACGAAGCCGTCATTGTAGACCTTGTAGACCAGCGTTTCAGTCGTCTTGCCCGGACCGCCCCCGGTGACGGCATGGACGATGCCGAACGTGTCGAACAGGGCATAGACGGTGTTGACGACCAGCAGGAAGAAGGTCGTCGGCGCAAGCAGCGGGAAGACGATGGTCCAGAATCGCTTGGTCTCGCCGGCGCCGTCCATGGCCGCCGCCTCGATCAAGGCTTTCGGCACCGCCTGCAGGCCGGCGACGAAGAACAGGAAATTGTAGCTGATCTGCTTCCAGGCAGCGGCGGACACCAGCAGGATCATGGCGTGGGTGCCGTTGAGCAGTGGATCCCAGGCGATGCCGAAACTTCTCAGCATGTAGGCCAGCGACCCGATCGACGGATTGAAGAGGAACAGCCACAACATACCGGCGATCGCCGGCGCCACTGCGTAGGGCCAGATCAAGAGCGTGCGGTAGAGACCTTTGCCGCGCACCACCTTCTCTGCCATGACCGCGAGCAAGAGCGCCACGCACATGGCAACGATGGCGGTCGCAAGGGAAAACACCACCGTGACCTTGATCGAGTTCAGGTAGGCCGGATCAGCAAGCACTTTCCTGAAATTGGCGAACCAGACGAACTTGGTCCTCAGTCCGAACGGATCCTGCCTGAGCATGGATTGGTAGAACGCCTGACCGGCCGGCCAGTAGAAAAACACGAGCGTGATGGCCAGTTGCGGCGCCACCAGCAGGTAGGGAAGGATCTTGTTGGGAAACACGACGCGAGGGGTCATGGAGCCACTCCGAGGTGATGAGGCGGGCGGCACGATGCGGCATCCCTCTTCGCCAAGATGGCTTTGACGAGCGTTTCGGATTGGGCATCATCGACCGTTGGCGAAATCGCAAGGGACGGCAAAACTCCCCTCGCCGAGGGGAGATGCCTGGCAGGACAGGTGGATGCGCCGTAGAGCAAAGACCTGCGCTCGCTCTAATTCCCCAGCGCTTCCTTGATCGCCGCATTGCCACGCGTAACCGCATTGTCGAGCGCCTGCTGCGCGGTTTGCTGGCCGGCGAGCATCTTTTCGAACTCCTCGTTCTGGATATCGCGCACCTGCGGCAGGTTCGGCAGACGTACGCCCTTGGAATTGTCGGTCGGCGCCTTACCCGTCATCTGCAGGATCGGGGTCTCGCGACCCACGTTCTTGTCATAGAAACCGGACTTCTTGGTCGCTTCATAGGCGGCAAGCGTTACCGGCAGATAACCCGACTTCTGGTGCAGGTATTCTTGCACCTCGGTCTTCGACAGGTAGGCGAAGAAGGCCGCGACGCCCTTGTATTCCTCGTCGGATTTATCAGCGAAAACCCACAGGCTGGCGCCACCCGGCGTCGTGTTCTGCGGTGCGCCCTTGGCGTCGCTGTCATAGGGCAATTGGCCGATGCCGTAATCCATGCCGGACTTGACGATATCGCCGAGTCCACCGGAGGATTCGGTCATGATCCCGCATTCGCCAGCGAGGAAGATCTGCTTGGTTTCGGAGGTGCGGCCGCCATATTTGAAAGTGCCGTCCTTGGCGAGGTCCGCCAGCGCCTGGAAGTGGTTGACGAAAATCGGCGCATTGATCTTGAGCTCGACATCGCCGCCGGCCAGACCGTTCTGCTGGGTGGCCCATGACACGTCATTCCAGGCCGCGAAATTCTCCAGATGGATCCAGGTCAGCCAGGTCGAGGTGTAGCCGCAGGCGGCCGCGCCGCTCGCCTTGATCTTCTTGGCGTCTTCCCACACCTCATTCCAGGTCTTGGGTGGGCTGTCGACGTCGAGACCAGCCTTCTTGAAGATATCCTTGTTGTAATAAAGGATCGGCGAGGAGGAGTTATAGGGGAAAGAGAGCATGGTGCCGTCAGGCTTCGAATAATAGCCGACTATGCCTGGCAGATACTGGCTCTTGTCGAAGGTCATTCCAGCGCTGGTCAACACATCGGCTGCCGGCTTGATTGCGCCTTCGGCTGCCATCATCACGCCGGTGCCGACGTCGAACACCTGCATGATGTCGGGCGCCTGGCCGGCGCGGTAGGCGGCGATGCCGGCATTCAGCGTCTCGGGATACGTGCCTTTGAACACCGGAACGAGTTCATAGTCGCTCTGGCTGGCGTTGAAATCTTTGGAGATCTTATCGACAACTTCGGCATTGGCGCCAGTCATGGCGTGCCACCAACTGATCTGCGTGACAGCAAAAGCGGAGGTTGAGGAAAGCAGCATAAAGGTGGCGGCAACACCGGCCGCGAAGCCGAAGGACTTCATGTTTCATCTCCCGTTTGTCATTGGCGAAAGGGGCACTCCCGCAGAGGCAATATGTGTCGCTCATGACAATCAGACAACGGTTTTGTTGCAGATCGACGAACTTCACCCCTTTACCTCACGCCACCTCGCCTCCGCTTGGACGCATGGAAAGCCACACGGTTAGCCGGCTTAGCGCGACGACAAGCGCCAGGAACCACCGTCGGGACTGCCAAGCTGGCTTTCGGCGTGTCAGCGCTGATTGCAGCCGCTGCAACCCGAAGAGACACGCCAAGGTTGCAGGCGACTTTATCGATCCCTCAACGGCAACGCGCTACTCAATCCTGCTGCCCTGTTTATTTCCAAAGATCAGGTGAAATAAAATGCTGACGGTCTACAATTGTATCGTCAACGAACACGATCTGAGACTGGTCGCACTCGCCGCGCTGATCTGCGGAATTTCCTGTTTCTCTGCCGTCAACCTGCTTCATCACATAAGCCGCTCCACCGATCGGAACCGGCTTGCCTGGCTGATGACCGCGGCCACTTCGACCGGCTTCGGCATCTGGGCAACGCACTTCATCGCCATGCTCGCATTCACACCCGGCATACCCAGTGCTTACGATCCCGCAC
Source organism: Mesorhizobium sp. M7A.F.Ca.MR.148.00.0.0 (assembly GCF_003997735.1). Lineage (NCBI taxonomy): Bacteria > Pseudomonadati > Pseudomonadota > Alphaproteobacteria > Hyphomicrobiales > Phyllobacteriaceae > Mesorhizobium > Mesorhizobium sp. M7A.F.Ca.MR.148.00.0.0. Next base: position 68,678 of record NZ_RZTB01000003.1, read on the forward strand.
TTTCCGTGCTTTCGCTCGCTGCTTCGGTCACTCTGACGGCAGCCGGCATGTGGATCGCCACCTTGCGGAATGAGTTCGATTATCATCTCGTCGGCGGCGCCGTGCTGGGCGGCGGCATCGCGGCCATGCACTACATCGGTATGGCGGCGTTCGAGGTTCAGGGCCGCATCGAGTGGAACCTGTTGCTTGTCGCCGTTTCCCTTCTGGCCGGCGTGACGCTCGCGGCGCTGGCGCTGCGTGTCGTGCAGCGCCGTCCCTCCTTGAAGGCGACATCCGGCGGCGCGGTGCTGCTGACGCTGGCAATCTGCACCTTGCATTTCATCGGTATGGGTGCTGTCTCGATCTTCCCCGATCCCTCGATCGTCATATCCGAATACACGATCGAGCCGACCTCGCAGGCTTTCGCCGCCGCCGCCGCCACAGTGGTGATCCTGGTTCTGTCGGCATCGGCGCTGTGGATCGATTTGCGCTTCCGTCGCCAGAAGCTCGAGGTCGACCGCATGCACGGCCTGGCCAATGCCGCCGTGGAGGGGCTGATCGTCTGCGACGGCCACCGCATCATCAGTGCCAATGACAGCATGGCGACATTGACGGGCATCGCAACAGCGACGCTGAACGGAATGCAGCTTGGTGATCTCTTCGGATCCGACATGTCGGGCTTCGGCGAACAGCCGCAGGAGGCCGAATTGAGCGGCCGCGATGGCACGAGCATTCCTGTCGAGCTGATCGCCAGGAGCATCGACTATTGTGGCAAGCCTCACAACGTGGTCGCGGTCCGCGACATTCGCGAGCGCAAGAAGGCGGAACAGGAGATCCTGCGGCTTGCCCATTTCGATCCATTGACCGGACTGGCCAATCGCCGCAGCTTTTCCGGCCGGCTGGAGACGGAAATTGCTGCGATGGGCCGGACCAGGAAAGGCGGCCAGCTTGCGCTTCTGCTGCTCGATCTCGACCGGTTCAAGGAGGTCAACGACCTGTATGGGCACGGCGCGGGCGACGCCATGCTGCAGAAGGTTGCGCACTGCGTTACCGGCATTCTTCGCCAAGGGCAGATGGTGGCGCGGCTGGGCGGCGATGAGTTCGCCATCATCGCGCCGAACCTGACCGACCCGTTGGAGGCGGGCCGTATCGCCAACGCCGTGCTGACCGCCATGCGCGAGGAAAACCGGCTCTCGGTCGGCGGCGGCCTGGTGTCGGCCAGCATCGGCATTGCGCTTTATCCATCGGATGCCGAAAACCAGGCCAGCCTGATAAGCCACGCCGATACCGCGCTCTACCGGGCCAAGACCGAAGGCAAGGACACCTACCGCTTTTTCGAAGCTTCGATGGGGGCCGAGGCCCGCGACAAGCGCGTGATGGAGCACGAACTGCGCCAGGCAGTCGCGCGCCAGGAGTTCTACCTCGTCTACCAGCCGCAGAAGGAGATCAGCAGCGGGAAGATGGTCGGTTTCGAAGCGCTGGTCCGCTGGCGGCATCCGACGCGCGGCGACGTCTCGCCGAGCATATTCATCCCGGTCGCCGAAGACAGCGGCGCCATTGGCCAGATTGGCGAATGGGTGCTGACGGCCGCCTGCGAGGAAGCCGCCCGCTGGGAAAATCCGCTGACGGTGGCCGTCAACGTTTCGGCGGTGCAGCTCCACAACACGAATTTCAGCCGCAAGGTCCACGAAACCTTGCTGAATTCCGGCCTGGCGCCCGGCAGGCTCGAGCTTGAGATCACCGAGACGGCGCTTGTCAAGGACATGCCGCGGGCATTGGCCACCTTGCGGCAGGTCAAGGCGCTGGGCGTGCGCGTCGCCATGGACGATTTTGGAACCGGCTATTCCTCGCTCTCCAACCTTCGCGCCTTTCCCTTCGACAAGATCAAGATCGATGGCTCATTCATCAAGTCCGTCGACAAGAACGGCCAGGTCGCGGCGATCGTGCGCGCCGTCCTGGGACTTGGACGCGGGCTTGGCCTGCCGGTTCTGGCGGAGGGTGTCGAGACGCTCGGCGAACTGAAGTTCCTGGACGCCGAAGCCTGCGAGATCGGCCAGGGCTACTATATCGGCAAGCCGGCTCTCATCGAGGAATTCGGCGATCTGACCGGCGTCGTCGCACCCGCTGTCGGCAGCAAACCCGCCAGTCTGCGCGACAGAAGCGTTCTGGCCTTCGCGCCCGCGCCTGTCCTTGGCCTGAATAGGGCTTAAAGACTCTCGGGCTTGAGTGCCGTCTCGACCAGCCGCCTGGCGTCCGGCCCCGACCACTCGGCCGGGCCGTTCATATGGGCGATCAGGCAGCCTTCGCCGTCGATCAGCATGGTGACGGGAAGGCCTAGCGCCAGCCCGCGCTTCTTGAGGTCGTTGAACAGCGCCATCGTCGAATCCCGGTAATAGCCGAGCGTCGCGACGCCGGTATCGCTGAGGAACTTCTTCGGCTTCACATCGTCGCCGGCATCGACGTTGACGGCGACCACTTCAAAGGAGTCGCTGCCCTTTTCCTTCTGCAGCGCATCGAGCGCCGGCATTTCGGCACGGCACGGCGCGCACCATGTCGCCCACAGATTGAGCAGCACCGTCTTGCCGGCATGATCGGCAAGCGTCATCGGCTTGCCGTCCGGACCATTGAAGGCAAGGCTCTTCAGGGATTGAGGCGGATCGGCCGGCAAAAGTGCCGCAACCTCACCGGTGGCCGACGCCGCGACTTTCTTGGCGCGGTCGCTCTTGGCCGCGCAGGTCACGTCGTCCCTGCTCTCACCCACGGCAGCTTGTGCCGGTGCATTGTTGCCAGACCGGCTCTCGCTGACATATACCGCGACCGCGCCCGCCAGCGCGCCCGCCACCAAGGCGGCGAGGATCAGGCGCGGGGCCGGGAAGAATCTACTACCGTCTGCCATTTTCTCAAAACTGCTCCGAAGCACGGGTTATAGCCATGAGCGACAAGAAAACCAGCAACCAGATGTGGGGCGGACGTTTTGCCTCGGGTCCGGCCGCGATCATGGAAGCGATCAACGCGTCTATCTCCTTCGACCGCAAACTCTATGCGCAGGACATCAAAGGCTCGATCGCCCATAGCGAGATGCTGGCGCAAACGGGCATTATTTCGGCGGCCGACCAAGAAAAAATCGCTGACGGGCTGAACACGATCCTGAAAGAGATCGAGGCCGGCAGCTTCGAGTTTTCGACACGGCTCGAAGACATCCACATGAACATCGAGGCGCGCCTCGCCGATCTGATCGGCCCGGCGGCCGGCCGGCTGCACACCGCCCGCTCGCGCAATGATCAAGTCGCGGTCGATTTGCGGCTGTGGGTCAAGGATGAATGCTTTCGCGTCGCCGAGGCGTTGAAAGGGCTGATCGAGGCGCTGCTGGAGCGGGCCGAGGAGCATGCCGCGACCGTGATGCCGGGCTTTACCCATATGCAGGCGGCCCAGCCGGTGACCTTCGGCCATCACTGCATGGCCTATGTCGAGATGTTTTCGCGCGACCTGTCGCGCGTGCGCGATGCGATCGAGCGGATGGATGAAAGCCCGCTCGGTGCCGCCGCACTTGCCGGCACCAGCTTCCCGATCGACCGCCACCGGACCGCCAAGGCGCTCGGCTTCCGCGAGCCGATGCGCAATTCGCTCGACAGCGTCTCGGATCGCGATTTCGCGCTCGAGTTCCTCGGCGTGGCGGCGATCTGCGCCACGCATCTGTCACGGCTGGCCGAAGAGATCATCTTCTGGTCGACGCCGCAGTTCGGCTTCGTCAGGCTGTCGGACTCGTTTTCCACCGGCTCCTCCATCATGCCGCAGAAGAAGAACCCCGATGCCGCCGAACTGGTGCGCGGCAAGACCGGCCGCGTCACCGGTCATCTGGTCGGCCTGCTGACGGTGATGAAGGGCATGCCTTTGACCTATGGCAAGGATATGCAGGAAGACAAGGAATCGGTGTTCGACGCCGCCGAGACGCTCGACCTGATGCTGGCGGCGATGACCGGCATGGTCTCGGACATGACGGTCAACGCTGCCGCGATGAAGAAGGCCGCCGGCTCCGGCCACGCGACAGCAACCGACCTTGCCGACTGGCTGGTGCGCACGCTCGGCCTGCCGTTCCGCGAGGCGCATCATGTCACCGGCCGGGCGGTGGCGCTGGCCGAAGACAGGAAGGTGGGGCTGGAGAAGCTTTCACTGGAGGATTTGCAGTCGATCAATTCCGGCATCACGGCCGACATATTTTCGGTGCTGGCGGTGCAGAACTCGGTCAAGAGCCGCACCAGTTTCGGCGGCACGGCGCCGTCGGAAGTGAGGAAGCAGATCCGTGCCTGGAAAAAGCGGCTGGCGAAAGCGTAATGCCGGATATTGCGAGCAGTAATATCCCGGATATTGCGACGGGCAATATCTCGGGGTGCAATGCGCCGAGAACTCGGCTAAAAGCGGCGGCTGACAAACGTTTCGGACGGATGGATCGATGACCGGAAGCAGGATTTTGGTGACACTGACGCTGCTGGTTGCGATCGCGGCCGTTTCGGCCTGCGGCAGGAGGGGCGCTCTCGACACGCCCTATGAGGCGGCCGTGCAGGCGCGCAAGGATGCCTCGAAGGCCCACCAGCCCGTGCCGCCGGAGCCGGAAAAACCGGTCAAGGACAAGAAATTCATCCTCGACCCGCTGATCTAGAGCCGACGAGAGCCGGGCCTTTCAACCCGATCTCATCGCGCCCCAACTTCCGGAACCACTCTCGTGAACCATTTCGACTACCGCGACGGCGTGCTCCATGCCGAGGACGTGGCGATCCCCGACATCGCCGCACAGATCGGCACGCCATTCTACTGCTATTCGACGGCGACCCTGACCAGGCACTACCGGGTGTTTGCCCAGTCCTTTGCCGGGCTCGACGCGCTGGTCTGCTACGCCATGAAGGCCAATTCCAACCAGGCCGTGCTGCGGACGCTGGCCAAGCTCGGCGCCGGCGCCGACGTGGTTTCGGAAGGTGAATTGCGCCGGGCGCTGGCCGCCGGCATTCCGGCCGGCAAGATCCTGTTTTCGGGCGTCGGCAAGACCGCGCGCGAAATGGACTTTGCCCTTGCTGCCGGCATCCTTTGCTTCAACGTCGAATCCGAGCCTGAACTCGAGCTGTTGTCGGCGCGAGCCACCGCCCTTGGCAAGGTGGCGTCGATCTCGCTGCGCATCAATCCCGACGTCGACGCCAAGACCCACAAGAAGATCTCCACCGGCAAGGCCGAGAACAAGTTCGGCATCCCGTGGCAGCGGGCGCGGCAGGTTTATGCCCGCGCGGCAAAGCTTCCCGGCATCAGGATCACCGGCATCGATACCCATATCGGCAGCCAGATCACCGAGCTGCAGCCCTTCGACGATGCCTTCGCCCTGCTTGTCGATCTCGTCGGCGCGCTGCGGGCGGACGGCCATGCCATCGAGCATATCGATGTCGGCGGCGGGCTCGGCATTCCCTACCGCATCGACAACAACCCGCCGCCGCTGCCCGACGCCTATGCCCAGATCGTCAGGAAGCATGTCACCAAGCTCGGGCTGAAGGTGATGTTCGAGCCTGGCCGGCTGATATCGGGCAATGCCGGCATCCTCGTCTCGGAAGTGATCTTCGTGAAGGAAGGCGACGCCAAGAACTTCCTCGTCGTTGATGCCGCCATGAACGATCTCATCCGGCCGACGCTCTACGACGCCTTCCACGACATCCGTCCGGTCGTGCAGCCGCCGGCCGACACGCCGCGCATGATGGTCGACGTGGTAGGCCCGGTCTGCGAGACCGGCGACTATATCGGCCTGGACCGCGATCTGCCCAGGCTGAAGGCCGGCGACCTGATTGCCGTCTCCACCGCCGGCGCCTATGGCGCGGTGCAGGCCGGCACCTACAACACCCGCCTGCTGGTGCCGGAGGTGCTGGTCGACGGCGACCGGTTCCACGTCGTGCGCCCACGCCCGACCTATGACGACCTGATCGGGCTGGATTCCATGCCCGACTGGCTTGCATAGAAGCGCCGGAAACACACCTACCCGTCACAGGGAGCAATCATGACGAACGGCATCACCGTCACACGCGAGCGCATTGCCGCGATGGAACCGCGCATCCGCCCCTATATCAGGCACACGCCAGTGCTGCGCGTCGACATGGCCGACTTCGATCGGCCGCCGCTGGCCGTCGACCTGAAGCTCGAATGCCTGCAGCATTCCGGCTCGTTCAAGGCGCGCGGCGCCTTCACCAATCTCCTGGAGCGGCCGGTTCCCGACGCCGGTGTCGTCGCGGCATCGGGCGGCAACCATGGCGCGGCCGTCGCCTATGCCGCCATGCGGCTCGGCCACAAGGCGACCATCTTCGTTCCCGAAGTGAGCCCGCCAGCCAAACTGGAGCGAATCCGCTCCTACGGCGCCGAACTGATCGTCGGCGGCGCCCGCTACGCCGAGGCGCTGGCGGCCAGCGAACGGTTCGCCGAGGAGACTGGCGCCTTGCAGATCCATGCCTTCAACCAGGAGGAAACGCTCGTCGGCCAGGGCACGCTCGGGCTCGAAATCGAGAGCGATTTGCCGAAGATCGACACGCTGCTGGTCGCTGTCGGCGGCGGCGGCCTGATCGGCGGCATCGCTGCCTGGTTTGCCGGCCGCATCCGTATCATCGCCGTCGAGCCGGAAGGAGCGCCGACGCTTCATCGCGCCTTCGAGGCCGGACACCCCGTCGACGCGCCGGCCGAGGGTATCGCCGCCGATTCGCTGGCGCCAAAGCGCGTCGGCGAAATGATGTTCCCGATTGCCGAAGCCTTTATCGAACGCTCGATCCTGGTCAGTGACGACGACATCATCGCCGCGCAGAAGGCGCTGTGGAACCGGGCCCGCATCATCTCCGAGCCGGGTGGCGCCGCCGCCTTTGCCGCGGTCCTGTCGGGCCGCTATGCGCCGGCGGCGGGCGAACGGGTCGCCGTACTGGTCTGCGGAGCGAATGCGGACCCCGCTACCTTCTAAAGGGCCTGCTGCCTTCTAAAGGGCCTGCTGCCTTCTAAAGGGTATGCAGGATGGAACTATAACGGTCCACTTCACGTTTTTCCGAACTGCCTCGCCTTTGCCGTGTTTGCTGGTATTCTTTGAGTCGTGAGGCGTCGGGCTATCCTGCCCGCTCCACAGCATGATCCCGAAAAGTGAAATCCCTTTCGGAACAGATCATGCTCAAAGGGATAGGGCCGCATCCCGGTTTTCGGGATAGGCTCAAGGAAGGGCCGATGACGCAACGACCCACCTTCAGCAGCGATCGCGGCCTGGCCGGGCGCCTGGCCTTGAGCCGGTTGGCGACGCGGGTCTCGATGATGGTCGAGCGCGGCTGGCCGTTGCTGCTTCCGCTCGTCATCGTCGCCAGCCTGTTCCTCAGCATCTCCTGGCTCGGGCTGTTCTCCCGGCTGCCGGATATGGCGCGCATCGGCCTGATCGCTGCTTTTGCCATCGGGGCACTGGCGGCGCTCTATCCTCTGCGCTTCTTCCGCCTGCCGGGCGCCGGCGAAATCGACCGCCGCATCGAGGCCGCCAATCAACTGTTGCACAGCCCGGTGCTGGTGCAGACCGACCGGCCCAGCGGTCGGGAAAGCAGCTTCTCGCAGGCGCTGTGGCGTGAACACCAGAAGCGCATGGCCGGAAAGCTCGACAGCCTTGGCGCCGACCTGCCGCGCACGCGCGTGCCGGAGCGCGACCCCTGGGGGCTGCGCGCGGTGGCGGCCCTTTTGCTCGTTACCGCCTTCGCCTTCTCCTTCGGGCCGACGGGCGGCAGGATCAGCGACGGCTTCACTGCCCATGGCGCGCGCGATATCGTGCCGCCGCGCATCGATGCATGGGTGACGCCACCGGCCTATACCGGCAAGCCGCCGATCTTCCTGACCGCCGACGCCAACCAGGCGATCCCGACCTTTACCGTTCCCGAAGGCAGTGACGTTTCGCTGCGCGTGACGGGCGGTTCAGGCGAGGAAACGCTCGGCTATGCCGACAAGAATGGCAACGCCCGCGTCATCGACCCCGCTGCGCCGCAGGCCGCCGCCAAGCCGGCTGCAAGCCCGGCGCCGCCGTCCAAGGTGCGCCAGTTCACCAGCAAGCTGACCGGCGACGGCACGCTGACGCTGACCTCGGGCGAGGACCAGCTCGGCCGCTGGGCCTTCGCGGTCATATCGGACAAGCCGCCGCAGATCCGCTTCGTCGGCGAGCCCAAGCGCGCCGCAAACGGCGCCTTCGAGCTAAACTACCAGATCGACGACGACTATGGCGCCGCCACCGCCAAAGCGGTGTTCGCGCTCGCCGATCCGCAGGCGCCCAATGCGCGCCCGCTGTACGGTGCACCTGAAATGCCGCTGACGCTGCCGCGCCGCGGCGGCAAGTCGAACGCCGCCAAGACCTCCAAGGACCTGACCGAGCATGTCTGGGCCGGCAGCAGCATCAAGCTGACGCTGGTCGCCACCGATGATGCCGGGCACACCGCATCGAGCGAAACCAAGACGCTGCTGATGCCGGAGCGGCCTTTCGCCAATCCGCTGGCACGCGCCGTGATCGAACAGCGCCGCCTGCTGGCGCTCGACGCCAACGCCAAGCCGCGCGTGCTCGACCTGATGGACGCCATCACACTTCGGCCGGAAGATACGTTCGACAACATGTCCCACTATCTCGCCATCATGAGCGCCCGCACCCGGCTGAAGATGGCCGAGAGCGACGATCAATTGCGCAGCGAGGTCTCCTATCTCTGGGAAATCGCGCTCGGCATCGAGGAAGGCAATCTTTCGGCCGCCGAAAAGCGGCTGCGCCAGGCGCAACAGGCGCTGCAGGACGCCATCAAGAATGGCGCCAGCGACGCTGAAATCGAAAAGGCGATGAAGGAACTGCGCGAGGCGATGAACCAGTTCCTGCAGGAATTCGCGGAGCGCGCCAAGCAGAATCCCAACGCCCCGCAGATGCAGCAGAACGGCCAGGAACTGCGCCAGAGCGACATCGATCGCATGATGGACCAGATCGAAAACCTGGCGAAGTCCGGTGATCGCGACAAGGCCCAGCAATTGCTGTCGCAACTGCAGGACATGATGAACAATCTGCAAGCCGGCCGTCAGCAGCAAGGCGGCCAGCAGGACAGCGAGATGCGCCAGCAGATGGACAAGCTGGGTGAGATCCTGCGGCGTCAGCAGGAGATGATGAACGACACCTTCCGCATGGATCAGATGCAACGCGGCGAGCGCCAGCGCGGGCAGAACCGTGACGAGCAGCTCGGCGAAGGCGGCCAGGATGAGGACAGACCCGGCGTCGGCGAAGACCGCGATCCGCTCGCCCGGCAAAAGCCGATGACACCCCAGGAATTCGCCGATGCGCTGAAACAGCTGCAGCAGGGCCAGGGCCAGCTGCAAAGCGACCTCGATCAGCTGAAGAAGGGCCTCGAAGGCATGGGTATGGAGCCCAATGAAGGATTTGGCGAGGCCGGCAAGTCCATGGGCAATGCCGAACAGGCACTCGGCGAGGGTGAAGGCGATGCGGCCGTCGGTCATCAGGGCCGGGCGCTGGAAGCGCTGCGCAAGGGCGCCAAGGACATGATGAAGCAGATGCAGGCCATGCAGGGCGACCAGGGCGGCGGCGAGGAAGGCGGCCGGCAGCAGAACGCCGATCGTGATCCGCTAGGCCGGCCGCGCGCCAGCCAGGGTCCCGACTTCGGCGATTCGGTGAAGGTGCCCGACGAGATCGACGTGCAGCGTGCCCGCCAGATACTGGAAGCGATCCGCAAGCGGCTCGGCAATGCGCTCAGCCCTGACATCGAACGCAGCTATCTGGAACGGCTGCTCGAGCTGAAATAGAGCAATTCCAGGAAAAGTGTGAAGCGGTTTTCCGTCCGGAATCGCGAAAAAACAAAGGGATTGCCGCCCGCGTCCATCCCACCTAAAGACCCTCTCGCACGGTTGCACCACCATGCCCAGACTTGGCGCCGTCACACCCATCCTGCGCATCTTCGACATTGCCAAGGCGCGTGAATTCTATGTCCGCTTCCTCGGCTTCGAGGTGCAGTGGGAACATCGCTTCGCCGACGACGTGCCGCTTTACATGGCGGTCGGCCGCGACGGCTGCGTTCTGCATCTCAGCGAACATCATGGCGACGGTGCACCCGGCATCGCCCTGCGCATCGAGGTCGAGGACATCACCGCTCTTCATGGCGAACTGATCGGCAAAAACTACCGCTTCGCCAGGCCGGGCGTGGAAGATACGCCTTGGAAGACCCGCGAGGTGTCGGTCGCCGATCCGTTCGGCAACAGGCTGCATTTCTACGAGGATGCCGCCGGCTGACTGAGCCTGTTGACGAAGGCTTCGCGGATCGCATCCTGCATGCCGTCGATCGCCTCACCTGACGCATTGGGGTTGCGGTGCATCACCACGTTGGAGGAATCGATGGCGCCGAATCCGTCCGCGGTGGTCAGTTCACGACAGCCGTCCGGAATGTTGCTGCGCGAAATCGGCGCGATCGCCAGTCCGGAGGTGACGGCGAGCTTGAGGCCGCCGGTGGTGTCGCTGGTATAGGCGACACGATAGGCAAGATCGCGCTGCTCCAGTGATTTGATGGCGAAGTCCTTGCACCAGCCGGCCCGGTTGTAGAGCGCGATCGGCACCGGCTGTTCCTCATGCATGTGATGCAGGGTCGACGTCACCCACACGGTCGGGTCGTGCATCAGCACTTCGCCGCCGGCGGGATCCTGCCATTCGAACACCACGCACAGATCGAGTTCGCCGGCAGCGAGCGCCGCCATCTGTGCCCCGGAATGGGCATAGCGCACGGTGACCTCGACCTGTGTATGACGCTTCGAGAAGGCGCCGAGCGCGCGCGACAGGATGGCGTGGCCATATTCCTCCGGAATGCCGATGCGCACCGGCCCGCCAAGCGGCGCTGCCGCCATCGATGCCGACGTCTCGTCGAGCAGCGAGACAATGCGGCGGGCGTTGACGATGAGTTCGCCGCCGCGCCGCGTCAACGCGACGCCGCGCGAACCGCGCTCGAACAGACTAGCGCCGATCAACTCTTCGAGCTTCTTCATCTGCATCGACACCGCGGATTGGGTGCGGCCGGCCTGCTCCGCCGCCTTGGTGAAATTGCCGGTCTCGGCAATCGCCACGAAGGTTCGCAGGAGGTCGCTGTCGAGGGTCGGCCGCATGGAATCCGCCATAAGAGAATTTGATTGCTGGCATCATTCCAATTCGTTTGCAACATGTCAAACGGCGGACGATAGTCGCCATACCCATTGGATATGCGGCTGCGAAATCAGCCGCGGACCAATCAAGAGTCCTCACTCGTGCCCGCTGCCCGAAACGGTGGCGGGTTCTTTTTACCCCGCAGGCGGCAGCTTCGGGTCGTACGCGCAGGAGCCTGGATGCAGATGCAGAATCGGATGGTGGGCGGCATCCTGAGCCTGTGCCTCGGCGTGCTGGTCTTTTCGCTGCAGGATCCGCTCGTCAAAGCCGTGTCGAGCGGCTATCCGGTGACCGAGGTGATGGCGATCCGCTCGATCGTCGCCCTGCCGATCCTGATCGTTCTGGTCCATGCCGATGTCGGCTTGCGGGCGATCCTGTCGAAGCGATTCGGCATGCTGACGGTGCGCGCCTTCATCCAGTTCACCTCCTATACGATGTACTACCTGGCCATCGCCGCTTTGCCGCTCGCCGATGCGGTGGCGCTTTATTTCATGGCGCCGCTGTTCATCATGGTCCTGGCCGGACCGTACCTTGGCGAGCGCGTCTCCTGGCAGACACTGGCAACCGTGCTGATCGGCTTGTTCGGCGTCCTCGTGATGCTGCGCCCCGGCGCAGGGCTGTTCGACTGGGCAGCGCTGCTGTCGCTGGGCTCGGCGGCGCTCTATGGTTTTTCGCAGCTGATGGCCCGCAAGATCGGCGATACTGAATCGTCCACCGTCATGGCCTTCTATCAGAACGGCGCCTATCTGGTCGGCGCCGCCGTGGTTGCCGGGGCGTTTCACCTGGCCGGCATCACACACGCCGTTCACCCGAGCCTGGAATTCCTGGTGCGGCCATGGATTTGGCCGACGCTGCCGGATTTTCTCAAGATGGCGGCCTGCGGTTTCGTCGCCTCCGCCGGCATGATCCTGCTGTCGCAGGCCTACCGGATGGCGCCGGCCAACCGCGTTGCCACCTTCGAATACACCGGCATCCTGTGGTCGCCGCTGTGGGGTTTCCTGTTCTTCGCCGAGGTGCCGCGGTCGACGACGGTGATCGGTGCTGCCTTGATCATCGGCGCCGGTCTGCTGGCGCTCAACACCGAACGGCGCAAGAATGTTCCACCCGTGCTCGCTGCCGCCGACCCAGCCTGATCAGGCGAAGCAGATCAGCGCCCGCTCGACTCGCGAACGGATTTCGGCCAGCGTGAAGGGCTTCTGCACGACATCGAGGATGATGCCGTTCAATTCCTCGGCGCGCTCGCGCTGGTCGGCATAGCCGGTCATCAGCACGATCCTGATCGACGGAAACAATGCAGCAGCCGCGATCGCCATCTCGATGCCGTCCATCTCCGGCATGCGGATATCGGAGACGACGAGATCATAGCCGCCACGCGCCGCCTGGATCAGCGAAAGCCCCTGCGCGCCGTCCGCCGCGATATCGATTGTGTGCCCGGCGCGTTCAAGCGCGCGGGCGGCCAGGGTGCGGACGGACTCATCGTCCTCGACGATCAGAAGCTTTGCCATGGCCGGCATATTTGGCCGCCAAAAGTTGACTTTTCCTGAAAGCCCCCGAGCAATTCAGGAAAAGTGTGAGACGGTTTTCCGGGAAAAGCGCATAGCGCTTTCCCTTGGGAATTGCGTCAAAACAATAAACTCGAGCGGTTCGGCGTTTTCGTGAAGCGGCGAACCGCTCTAAGCATCAGCAAACCTTTTTGATGCCGCTCAGACATCCCCTTTGACGACACCGACAAACGGCAACTCGCGAAAATCATGGGCTACATCCATGCCGTAGCCGACGACGAAATAGTCGGGGCAGTCGAAGCCGACATAATCGGCATCGAGCTCGGTCTGGCGGCGCATGCGCTTGTCGAGCAGCACGGCGATCGAACAGCTCTTGGCGCCCCGCGACAGCATCAGCTCGCGGGTAAAGCTCAGCGTCTTGCCCGATTCGAGAATGTCGTCGATCAGCAGCACGTCGCGGCCGGCGACCTCATTGTCGATGTCGCGCAGCACCCTCACCTCGGCGCTGCTGGTGCCGGCGCCATAGCTGGAGATGAAGATGAATTCGACCTCCGGCGACAGGCCGACATCGTGCATGGCCCGGATAAGATCGGCGGCGAAGATAAACGAGCCCTTCAGCACCGAGATCACCAGCAGATCGTGATAATCGTGTCCGGCAATCTCCTTGGCGAGTTCGAGATTGCGCCGCGCGATCGCCGATGCCGAAAACAGGACTTCGATGTCCTTGCCGCGTACGATGGGCATTGATGGTCTTCCCCGGTGATCGCCTATTCGGCGAAAGTGACCAACACGGTCTTCACACCGTTTCTAGGCACGTCGAGCCGGCTGGCAAAGCCGAATCTTTCGCCAGACGCCAGCGAGCGGCCGGATGTCCCCAACGTATAGCGGGTTGTGCGCCCATCATTTCCCGTCACTCGGATTTCGAGCGGCGGCAACTGCACCGGTTTCGCACCGTCATTGGCGGCCTCGCCATCGACGAACAGTGCGGCGTTCGGCCCGGTAGCGTCGACGCGTGACGTGACGCCCGAAATGCTGAGCGCCGACGCCTGCGCGCTGGATAGGAACGGCGCCTGGCGCACCAGCGCGTGCCCGCCGGAGACCCAGAACGCGGCCAAGGCAGCGCCGATACCAGCGACCCAGAAGATCGGCCCGCCGCGCGAGGCTGGTAGCCGCTCCGGCGGGGCCTCGGGCTTGCGCAGCATGTCCATGCCCGCGACGGGTGGCATGACGATCGCGCGCGGCAGCGGCGAAACGCTCTCCACGGCAGGCGCAAGGCGCGGCATCACCACGTAGTCGGCATCGACGATGTCGGCGGCCGAACCACGCATGAACCGGTCCGCTGCGGCAATTGCCGCCGGATCGGTCATGATTTCGCCGGAAACCGGGCGCGCGGTTCGATCGTCAGCCATCATGGCCCCAGCATTGCAGCACGTGTTCGCTTTTCGTTTCTTTTGCGTAAACACAAATGGTTAACGCTTCCCCACCGGAGCCCTCGTGACGAGCCGAAAGAGCCGAGAAATTAACCGCCGGTTAACCATGCCGGCCGATGGTCTTTACCCAGAACAGGCCGGCTCGCCGCCGTGCCGAAATTCAGGTCGTCGAAATTGATTCGTTTCGAAAATGTCGGCCTCCGCTATGGCATGGGTCCGGAAATCCTCCGCGACATCTCCCTGCACATCCCGGAGCGCTCCTTCCAGTTCCTCAGCGGGCCTTCGGGCGCCGGCAAGACGACCTTGCTGCGCCTGCTGTTCATGTCGCTGAAGCCGACGCGCGGGCTGATCACCATCTTTGGCAAGGACCGTTCGCGCATCTCGCGCACCGAATTGCCGCATCTGCGCCGCCGCATCGGCGTGGTGTTCCAGGATTTTCGCCTGCTCGACCACATGACCACCTACGAGAACGTCGCGCTGCCGCTGCGCGTGCGCGGGCGCGAGGAGGCGAGCTACCGCACCGATGTCACCGAACTGTTGAAGTGGGTCGGGCTGGGCGAGCGCATGCACGTGCTGCCGCCGGTTCTGTCCGGCGGCGAGAAGCAGCGCGCGGCGATCGCGCGGGCGCTGATCGAGCAGCCGGAAATCCTGCTCGCCGACGAACCGACCGGCAATGTCGATCCGCCGCTGGCGCGACGCCTGCTGCGGCTGTTCATCGAACTCAACCGGCTCGGCACCGCGGTGGTGATCGCCACCCACGACCTTGGCCTGATGGAACAGGTCGACGCGCGCCGCATGATCCTGGCCGGCGGAAGGCTGGACATCTATGACTGAACTGTCCGCCGAACATTTTGTGGAACGGGAGCAGGACGCCGAGGCGACCGAGGCAAAGCCCCGCGCCCAGCGCAGGATGGCGCCGATCGTGCCGGCGCAGAACATCGCCGGCCGGGCACTGGTCCTAGTGATCGCCATCATGACCTTCCTGTCCTGCCTGACTTTCGGCGCGGTGACGCTGGTGCGCGACACGGCGTCCGTCTGGGAGAACCAGATTTCACGCGAGGCGACCATCCAGATCAAGCCGGTCGACGGCCTCGACATGGAAGCGGCCCTTACCCAGGCCTCGCAGATCGCCGGGGAATTCCCTGGCGTCAAGACGACCCGGATCATCGACCGCGAGGCGACCGCGAGGCTCCTTGAGCCCTGGCTGGGCTCGGGGCTCAACATCGATGAATTACCCGTGCCGCGCCTGATCATCGTCACCATCGACGAGAACAGCCCGCCCGATTTCGCTGCCATGCGCGCCGCGATCACGCCGAAACTGCCGAGCGCATCGCTCGACGATCACCGCACCTGGGTCGACCGGCTGGTAGCGATGGCCCGCACCACGGTGACCATCGGCATTGCCGTGCTGGCATTGATGCTGTCGGCGACCGTGCTGACCGTGGTGTTCGCGACGCGCGGCGCCATGGCCGGCAACGGTCACATCATCGAAGTGCTGCATTTCGTCGGCGCCGAAGCACGCTTCATCGCGCGCGAATTCCGCCGGCATTTCCTGGTCACCGGCATGAAGGGAGCGGCGGCTGGCGGTGCCGCGGCAGTGCTCGTCTTCATCGTCTTTTCCTGGTGGTCGTCGCGCAATATGGCGACGCCGCAGGCCGATCAGGCGACCGCCCTGTTCGGCAATTTCGCCATCGGTTCGGCAGGCTATCTCGGTGTCGTGTTGATGGTGCTGGTGATCGGCGGACTGACGGCTGCCACGTCCCACGCCACCGTCGTCGCCTATCTCAGCGACATCGATGTCCGCCAGCCGGATGCAGGCTAATTCATGTCGCTCAAAAGTGGGAACCGGTTTTGGGACAACGACATAGACAGGACAGGGTGATCACGGATGGAGAATTCACGTAACGCAAAGTGCGTCTTTTACCTACCCAAAGCCGCATTTCAGGATTAACCATATGGCGATGGACGCGCGGGATTCGACCGGTACGGCTGGACAGATGCCAGTGGTGGTTGCCCGTTCGCATGGCCGCTCCACTGTGAGCCGTCTAAGAGCCGCGTTGCGCCTGTCCGCTCTCTCTGTCCTCATCCTCACTACATTGTTTGCCGGCGGCTTCGGCTGGTTCGCCAATAAGGTCAGTCACCTGACCACGCCTGCCAATCCGGCCAAGGCGGACGCGATCATCGTGCTGACCGGCGGTCAGTCCCGCCTCGATGCGGCGATGGATCTGCTGGCGTCCGGCAAGGGCGAGCGGCTGCTGATCAGCGGCGTCCATCCCTCGGCCAGCCGCCGCCAGTTGCAGGCGGCGACCGGCGGCGACAAGAAGCTGTTCTCCTGCTGCGTCGACATCGACCGCGCCGCGCTCGATACGATCGGCAATGCGGAAGAAAGCGCCAAATGGGTCGAGAGCCACGCCTATGGCACGGTGATCCTTGTCACCAACAATTATCATATGCCGCGCAGCCTGCTGGAAATGGGCAGGCTGCTGCATGGCGCCAAGCTCGAGCCCTATCCGGTGGTCAATTCCAACCTCGACAATGGCGGCTGGCTGACCAAGCCGCGGGCATTGCGCGTGCTGTTCACCGAATACAACAAATATTTGCTGGCGCTGGCGCGGGGCATCGTGCCGGTCAAGCCGACGCCCAATGGCATAGCGCTGGCCGAAACAGCGGCCGGCGGCTGATTATTCCGCTGCGGCCGCGCCCGTATTTCCCCTGAGCCGTGCGATCTCCTGTTCAAGGCGCTCGATCCGCTTGTCCCGCTCGCCGAGTGCCTCCGCCACGTCGGCCGCCTCGAACCGTTGCGGAATATGCTGCGGGCAATTGGCATCCCAGGCCGAGACGGTGAACAGGATGACCTGCTCGGGGCGCGCCTTGTAGTCTTGCGGCATCAGTTTCGCCATCAGTTCGGCGTCACTCTCGACGACCCGCGCCGTGCCCCAGATCTTGATGCGCTGGCGGTGCATATAGTCGATCAGGAACAGGAATGCCCTTGGATTGTCGGCCAGATTGCCCTGCGTGATGAACTGCCGGTTGCCGGAAAAATCTGCGAAGCCGATCGTATGTTCATCCAGCACCTTGAGGAAGCCGGCCGGCCCGCCGCGATGCTGGACATAGGGCTGCCCCTCGCCGTTGGCGGTCGACAGGAAGACGCTGGTCTGCATTTCGATGAAGGCGGCAAGGTCCGGGGTGATGCCGGCCTGCCAGCCGCCACGCTCCTCGACGCGGGCATAGGACTGACGTGAGCCCTTGCGGGCCTGGATCGCCTTGACGGTCGGCGTGAAGGCGACGTCGCTGGTGAAAGCATGCGCGTTCATTGAAAGCTTCCTTACGGCAAGATGCTAAAGTCCGAGCTCCGACAGCGTCGGGTGGTCGTCCGGTCGCCGGCCGAGCGGCCAGTGATACTTACGATCGGCCTCGCTGATCGGCAGGTCGTTGATGCTGGCGATGCGCAGGCGCATCAGCCCGTGTTCATCGAATTCCCAGTTCTCGTTGCCGTAGCTGCGGAACCATGAACCGCTGTCGTCGCGCCATTCGTAAGCGAAACGCACGGCGATGCGGTTGCCGTGGAAGGCCCAGACCTCCTTGATCAGCCGGTAGTCGAGCTCGCGACTCCATTTGCGCGTCAGGAAGGCCTGGATGGCGTCGCGGCCTTGCAGGAATTCGGCGCGGTTGCGCCAGCGGCTGTCCTTGGTATAGGCGAGCGCAACCCGCGCCGGATCGCGTGAATTCCAGGCATCCTCGGCCATGCGCGCCTTCTGTGCTGATGTCTCGGCGGTAAACGGCGGCAGCGGCGGGCGGGCTTCGGACATGGCAACTCCTTTGTGGGCCATGCTGCGGGCAGGCCGACAGACACAATATAGAGCCTTCCATCATTCAAATGGAGATGACATATTCGCAACCTGTCCTTCCATTTTCCGGAAGAAGCTATGGATCGTCTCGAAGCCATGTCGCTCTTTGTCGCCGCGGTGGAGGCCGGCAGCCTTTCAGCAGCCAGCCGCCGTTTCGGCATTCCGCTGGCGACGGTCAGCCGCAAGATTTCCGATCTCGAGCGCCATCTGAACACACGCCTCTTGAATCGCTCGACGCGACGGCTAACACCGACCGATGCCGGCCAGACCTATCTTGCCGCCTGCCGCCGCATCCTCGACGACGTCGGCGAGGCCGAACGCACGGCAGCCGGCGAATACAGTGCTCCGACCGGCGAACTGGCCATCACCGCGCCGGTCGTCTTTGGCCGCCTGCACGTGCTGCCGGTCGTCACCGGCTTTCTCGCCGTCTATCCCGACGTGGACATCCGCCTGACATTGGCCGACCGCATAACCCAGCTGGTCGAGGACCATTTCGATCTCGCCATCCGCATCGGCCAGTTACCCGATTCGAGCCTGGTCGCCATCGGCGTCGGCGCAATCCGCCGCGTCGTTTGCGCCAGCCCTGCCTATCTGGCCGAACACGGCACGCCAACGGCCCCGGAGGATCTGGAAACACACGATTGCATCACCTTCGAGGGACTTGCCTCCGCCGCCAGTTGGAGCTTCATCAGGGGCAAGGCCGAAATCCCGGTTCGGGTCCGCTCGCGGCTTCAGGTCAACACCGCCGAAGCGGCCATCGATGCGGCGATTGCCGGCGTCGGGCTGACACGCGTGCTTTCCTACCAGATCGAAGCCGCGCTGCGGTCCGGCACGCTGCGCATCCTGCTGCAGGAGTTCGAGCCGGCGCCATGGCCTGTAAGCCTGGTGCATGCGGGCCACGGCCTGCTGCCGGTCAAGCTGCGCGCATTCCTCGATTTTGCCGCCCCGCGCCTGAAGGAGCGGCTGGCACAGCTGATGTAGCGGAACCAGGCCAATCTCCCGTTGGCGACCGTTCTTCGTTGCCAACCAAAGCGCCCTGCGGCCATTTCCTTTTTTCCCGCGCTTGGTGTAACCAACGCTCACCTCCTCACCGGGCTCCCCCCAAATGCTCTACATCAGATCGCTGACGTTCAATTTCGTGTTTTACGTCAACTTGATCGTCCAGATGATCCTCTGGACCCCCTACTATTTCCTGTCGCCCCGGCACCGCGCCTGGTTCGTACCGAAATTCTGGTCGCGCACCTCGATGTGGCTTTACGACAAGATCGCCGGGACGAAGAACGAGATCACCGGCCGGGAAAACCTGCCCCAAGGCTCCTTCATCCTGGCACCAAAGCACCAGTCGTTCTGGGACGCGATCGCCTTCTTCCCCTTCCTTCAGGACCCGCTCTACATCCTGAAGCGTGAGCTCACCTGGATCCCGTTCTTCGGCTGGTACATCATGAAGATGCGCATGATTCCGGTTCATCGCGGCAGCCGTTCGAAAGCGCTGAAGGCCGTGGTCGCCGCGACCAAGGCGGAGATGGCGCGCAATCCTCGCCAGCTCATCATCTACCCCGAAGGGACAAGACGCGCGCCGGGCGACGAACCCGCCTACAAATACGGCATCGTCGAAATCTATACGCAGCTTGGCGTACCAGTAGTGCCGGTTGCCCATGTCGCCGGCCTCTATTGGCCGCGCCGCAAATTCCTGCGCTACCCCGGCACCATCAAGGCGCGGTTCCTGCCGCCGATCCCACCGGGACTGAGCAAGGACGAATTCATGGCCCGGCTGATCGGCGAGACCGAGGCTGCCTGCGACCAGTTCCTGATTGATGCCGCGCGCGGCCCAAACCCGCCTGCCTTGCCGCCGACAGCGGTGAAAAGACTGCAAGAGCTGGACAACGCCGCAAGACACAAAGCCTGAACCGGAAGTCTCCTACCGGCAGTTCTCAGCCGAACACGGCCAGCGCGGTGGTCAACACCAGCGTCGCGGCAAAGACCAGGTTGACGATCCGCGAGGCCGCCGGCCGGCGCAGGAAGCGCGCGAATGCCACTCCCAAGACAAGCCACACGGCGTGGATGGCAACGATCATGACGGCGAGAATCGTCAGCTTCAGCCATAGACCAAGCTCAGTGTTACCCTGTTTGGGCGAAACACCGGCGAACACGGCGGCGATTGCCACATAGGCCTTCGGATTGGCGACCGCGAGAAAGAAACCAGCCAGCCATGTTGGACACGAAGCCTCGGCGGCGCGTGCTGCCATGGGCGGCGCCGTGGCGATCTTGAAGGCGAGATAGAGGATGTAGGCCGCCGAGGCGAAAGCCAGCAACGGCGCCAGCTTCGGCATCGAGGTAAGCACCGCCATGACCCCGGTCGCGACAACCAGAAGCACGGCGATCGTGCCCAGGATGATTCCCCAGGCATAGCCCAGCGAGTGGCGCAAACCGAAGGCGGCCCCAACGGCGGTAACGCTTATCGTTGCCGGACCCGGGCTGCCCATGATCACCAGGGCGGCAAGCATCAGCGCGAGAAGTTGCCCCCAAAGATCCGGCTGCGAAAGAAGCGGCTCAGTCATCTCTCCTCTGTCCTGCCTCGCGAAGAGACGGTATGGCAGGACCAGAGTGGCGTCTTGGACGTTCGTGCGAGGCGTCGCGCCTGAAGCTTCAGCCGCTCGCTCTATCGAGTTCGGTCATGTCGGCGGCGGTCAGTTTCAGCGACGCCGCCCTGATCAAGCTGTCCATCTGTTCAGGCTTGGTGGCGCTGGCGATCGGCGCGGTGACGCCCGGCCGAGCGATAACCCAGGCAAGCGCGACTTCCGCCTGCTTGGCCGAATGCCTTGATGAAACCGCGTCGAGTGCCGCAAGGATGCGCATGCCGCGCGCATTGAGATAGTCCTTCACCCCGCCGCCACGCGGGCTTTGACCGAGGTCGGCTTCGCTGCGGTATTTGCCGCTGAGGAAACCCTTGGCCAGGCTGAAATAGGTGATGACGCCGATGTCCTCGGCCACGCATAGATCGCGCAACGGCCCATCGAAGGACGAGCGATCGTAGAGATTGTATTCCGGCTGCAGCACCTCGTAGCGCGGCAGACTGCGCAAGCTCGCCACATCGAGTGCGGCACGCAACTGGCCGGCGTCGAGATTCGAACAGCCAGCATAGCGGATTTTGCCCTTGGCGAGCAGCTTCTCGTAGGCGCCAAGCGTTTCTTCATAGGGGGTTGCAGGGTCCGGCCAGTGCGACAGATAGAGGTCGATGACTTCGGTCTGCAGCCGCTTCAGCGATGCGTCGACGGCCTTTTCGATGTATGCGGCGGACAGGTCCTTGTGCCCCTGCCCCATATCCGAACCGACCTTCGTGATCACCACGACCTTGTCGCGATTGCCACGGTCTTTCATCCATTTGCCGATGATGGTTTCCGATTCACCGCCCTTGTGGCCGGGAACCCAGCGCGAATAGGCATCCGCCGTATCGATGGCGTTGAGGCCGGCGCCGACGAAGCGGTCGAGCAGGTCGAACGAGGTTTTCTCGTCGGCGGTCCAGCCGAAGACATTGCCGCCCAGAACCAGCGGCGCGATGGACAGGTCGGTGCGACCGAGACGACGTTTCTGCAAGGCGGATCTCCGGGATGATTGGGCGAGCAAAGGGCGCCGCGGGCTGAGGGTCGGAGCCTAACCTAGGTCTTGCCTGAACGAGGTCAAAGGCCTGGCCGCCTTTTTCCGCAGAGCCAGCTTCACAAAGGCGCGACCTGGCTGGCGACATCCTCCAGCCAGTGGTCGCTTATGCCCAGTGCCTCGAGATGCTCAAGCGTGCTCAGCACATAGTCCTCGTTGTTGCCGGACTGGCCGACCGCGCCGCGCACCACGGCCGCTGCATCCGCCGCGTCGAGCGCTCCGGCATATTGCTCGTGCTGGCGGTCGACGATGTAGACCACCGCGTCGACCGTACCGCCCCCGTCGAGGCGAATCTTGAGCATGCGCTCCAGATAGACATTGGTGACCAGTTCGCGCTCGCGAAGATAGGCCATGACCTCGTCGCGCAAGTCGCCGGGGACGCGGAATGCGAGGCCGACGCAGGACCCGCCACGGTCGAGGCCGAGCACCAGCCCCGGCCGCTCGCGCGTTCCGCGATGCACGAAGGAATAGACGCAGAGCGAGCGCCGATAGCCATGCAGGCGGGCACGCTGTGTCTCGACATGCGCGAATCCCGGCCGCCAGATCAGCGAGCCATAGCCAAACACCCAAAAATCGCCCATATCGCCGCGCCTGATTGCAAAAGATGCCAACACCGCACCCGGACCGGTGTTTTTCCCGCCCGTCCCGTCTAACTATTCGTCTGTCTGCCTGGCGGAATCGACCACCCGTCCGCAACACCCATGCGTTAACGAGAGCCAAAGCATGACGTCAAGTGACGAACGCCAGCCAAGTAACCGTCGCCGCCTGTTCTGGCTTGCAGCGTTCATCGTCGTGCTGTTCGCCCTTTACAGCGGCGGCTGGTTTTATCTGGCCGACCGCGTCAGGAGTGAGGCCGACAAGGCGGTTGCCACGCTCAACAAGAATGGCGTCGAGGCCGGCTGTGCCAATCTCCAGGTCAGCGGCTATCCCTTGAGCTTTACCGTCTCCTGCGACAACCTCGCCTATGAGGACGATGCCAAGAACATTGCGGCTTCAGTCGGCAGTTTCAACGCGGCCGCCCAGATCATCCAGCCTCTGTCGCCGGTTGCCAATCTGCGCGGCCCGCTCAGGACCGCCGTTCCGGACATGGTGCCGCTGTGGATCGACTGGGACAATCTGCAGGCCAATTTCAAATTGTGGTGGCCGCTGCCGCAGCGGATCTCGCTGGAGGCGGAGGGCCTGTCCGGCCAGACCGATCCGGCCGACGACACCGATCCGGTGCAACTGTTTAGCGCCGGCAAGGCATCGGGTCAGCTGCAGCCCAACGGCGAGGATATCGACTATCTCGGCAGTTTCGGCGATCTCGAGATCGACCCCGACGCAATTGGAGGGCGCGTGCTTCCGGCGCTCGATGCCAGCGGCGATGTGACATTGAAGAACGGCGTCGCACTGATCGGCACGCAGGTGAAGAGCCTTCGTGGCCAGACGATCGAAATCCGCAACCTTGACCTGTCGTCGGGCACGGCGCGCATTACCGTTTCGGGACCGCTCTCGGTCGATGCCGAGGGCCTGGTCAACGCCGACCTGATGATCAGGCTGAAGGACCCGAAGGCGGTGGCGGCCATCCTTGGCGCCGCCATACCCGAGCAGAAAAGCCAGATCGAGCAGGGTTTTTCTGCCTTGGCGGTGCTCGGCAACGAACCGTCGATGCCGCTGAAGGTGGTCAGGGGCAAGGCCTCGCTCGGCTTCATTCCGCTGGGCAAGATCAAGCCGGTCGAATAGCTCAACCATGGCAAAACCCGTGAAGCTGCTGAGCGTTGGCGCCTTGACGCTGGACACCATCCTGCGCGTCGAGACACTGCCTGTGCATCAAGGCAAGTTCATTGCCTCCGACGGCGTCCAGATCGCCTCGGGCATGGCCACCAGTGCTGCCTGCGCCGCGCATCGCCTGGGTGCCGAGGTATCGCTGTGGGCGAGTGCGGGTGACGATGCCGTCGCCGACCAGCTCATCGCCGGCATCGAGGCCGAAGGCGTCGATTGCACCTTTGTGCGCCGCGTCAGAGGCGCCCGCTCGGCGCTGGCCTCGATCCTGGTCGACGCGCATGGCGAGCGCATCATCGTGCCGTTCTATGACGGGCTTGCCCAGGCCGATCCCGAAGCCTTGCCGGTCGCCGACCTCACGGCATTCGACGCCGTGCTGGTCGATGTCCGCTGGCCGGGCGCGGCAGCGTTGGCACTCAAGGCGGCACGCGCCGTTGGGCGTCCGGCGATCCTCGATGCCGACACCGCACCGCTGGAATTTCTGGAACAGCTGTTGCCGCTCGCCACGCACATCGTCGCTTCGGAAACGGCGGCGCGCATCGTCTGCGGCCAGGCGCTCGATCCGGAAGCGGCTTGCGCCGATCTCGCCAGCCGCACCGACGCCTTTGTCGCGGTAACCGGCGGCGCGGCGGGCTGTTGGTGGCACGACCGTCGCGCAGGCTGTGTGCGCCATGTCGCGGCGCCGAGGATCAAGGCAGTGGATACGCTCGCCGCCGGCGATGTCTTCCACGGCGCCTTCGCCGTCGGGTTGGCGGAAGCCATGCCGGTCGAGCAGGCTTTGCGCTTTGCCAGTGCGGCCGCCGCGCTCAAATGCCTGCGCTTCGGCGGCAGGCTCGGTGCGCCGAACCGGGCCGAGACGCTGGCCATGGTTGCGCAGACCTGGCCTGCCTGAAAATCAGTTTAGCTCTTTGCCGGATGTTCGACAGCCTGGCGGCCAAAATCGGGCACGTCGATGTCCTGGCCGGCCTCGATGATCGAGCGGCGCACCGCGCGGGTGCGGGTGAACAGGTCGAAAAGCTTTTCGCCGTCGCCCCAGCGGATCGCGCGTTGCAGCGACGCCAGGTCTTCCGAGAACCGCGCCAGCATTTCGAGAATGGCGTCCTTGTTGTGCAGGCAGACATCCCGCCACATGGTCGGGTCGGAGGCGGCAAGGCGGGTGAAGTCGCGGAAGCCGGAAGCCGAATATTTGATCACTTCGGACTTGGTCACCGACTGCAGATCATCGGCGGTGCCGACGATGTTGTAGGCGATGATGTGCGGCAAATGCGAGACGATGGCCAGCGTCATGTCGTGATGCTGCGGGTCCATCGTGTCGATGTTGGCGCCGCAGCGGCGCCAGAACTCCGACAGCCTCTCCAGCGCGTCCGGGTCGGTGTCGGGCAGCGGCGTGAAGATGCACCAGCGATTGTCGAACAGGTCGGCGAAACCGGCGTCGGGGCCGGATTTTTCCGTGCCCGCCAGCGGATGGCCGGGAATGAAATGGACACCTTCAGGCACATAAGGCTGCATCTGCGCGATGACAGACGCCTTGGTCGAGCCGACATCGGTGAGGATCACACCCGGCTTCAGCGCCGGCGCGATTTCCTCGGCCACCGCGCCGGATGAGCCTACCGGCACCGAAATGATGACCAGGTCGGCATCGCGGACAGCTTCTCTCGCATCGGTGGTATAGCTATCGCCCAGCCCAAGCTCCTCGGCTCGCGCCAGCGTCGTCGCACTGCGCGTTGATATGGCCACGTGACGGGCCAGCCCTTCGCGGCGGATGACGCGGGCCAGCGACGAGCCGATCAGGCCGATGCCGACCAGCGCGATCTTTTCAAACATCGGTGATGTCATGGTCTCTAGCTTTTCAGGAATGTCGTGAGAGCGGCGACAACGCCGCGATTGGCCTCTTCGGTGCCGACGGTCATGCGCAACGCGTTGGGAAAGCCATAGCCCGAAACGCGCCGCAATATATAGCCGCGCGCCGTCAGATAGTCGTCCGCCGCCGCCGCCGAATGCTTCTGGTCATCGGGAAAATGAATGAGGACGAAATTGCCGACGCTCGGCGTTACCCGCAGCCCGAGCTTTGTGAATTCCTCGCTCAACCAGGCAAGCCAGGTCTCGTTGTGCGCCACGCTGCGCTCGACATGGGCGCGGTCGCGGATGGCTGCGATACCGGCCTCGATCGCCGTCGCATTGACGTTGAAGGGACCGCGCACGCGGTTGATGGCGTCGACGATATGCATCGGCGCATACATCCAGCCGATCCGCGCGCCACCCAGGCCGATCTTGGAGAAGGTACGGGTCATCACCACGTTCTCGGTGCTGCCGACCAGCTCGATGCCGGCCTCATAGTCGTTGCGGCGGACATATTCGGCATAGGCCGCGTCGAGCACCAGAAGCACGTTCTTCGGCAGCGCGGCATGCAGCCGGCGAACCTCCTGGAACGGCACATAGGTGCCGGTCGGGTTGTTGGGATTGGCGAGGAACACGATCTTGGTGCGCGGCGTGACCGCGGCCAGGATGGCGTCGATGTCGGCGCGCTCGTCTCTTTCCTTGATCGTCACCGGAACGGCACCCGCCGACTGGATGTAGATCTTGTAGACCATGAAGGCGTGTTCGGTGATGACGGCCTCGTCGCCGGGCGCCAGATAGGTCTGCGCCAGCAGGCCGAGAATCTCGTCGGAACCGTTGGAACAGATGATGTTCTGAGGGTTGAGGCCATGCACCTCGGCGATCGCTTCGCGCAGCCGCCTGGCGGTGCCGTCGGGATAGATGTCGAGCTTGCCGGCAATCTCGCGCGCGGCTTCGATCGCTTTCGGCGAGGGCCCTAGCGGATTCTCGTTTGATGACAGCTTGTGGACCTTGGCGACGCCGGCGGGCGCCGTGCTCTTGCCCGGCACATAGGCGTCGATGTCCATGATGCCCGCACGCGGGGTTGGACGTGCCTGGTCCGGTGTCTGGCTCATGTCGCAAAATCCGTCGAGAACGCTTCCTGAGGGAAGCCGCAGCGGAAATACAAGCCGTGGCCTGCAATGTCGAGAGGCGACAGCCATCGCCCAGGGCTGGCCGTTGACGACGGCGCGCCACAGCCCTAGAAGGGGTGCGACTTCCGTGGTGATTTGGCCGGTCGGCTTGCAGCCACGTTAAACAACTTGCTAAAGGGCCGTTTGCATCCTGTAACCGGCTTTGCGACCGCAATGCCGGTTTTTTGTTGTCCGCGCCGGCCGGACACCCGTATCGGCATCGACTTTCGACAAGCGCGATGCGTGGGCTCAAAGTGTGAGATGGATGTCATGGCCGTTCTGCGTGCCCGCAAAACCAACAACGAGGTCGACCAACCGTCGAGCCCGGTTTTGCGTTTTGGATCCGACAAGCCGCTCAAGCTGGACGCCGGCACGCTGCTTTCACCGTTCCAGATCGCCTACCAGACCTACGGCACGCTGAACGATGCCCGCTCCAACGCCATCCTCGTCTGCCATGCACTGACCGGAGACCAGCACGTCGCCAGCACCAATCCGGTGACCGGCAAGCCTGGCTGGTGGGAAGTGCTGATCGGCCCCGGCAAGATCATCGACACCAATCGCTTCTTCGTCATCTGCTCCAATGTCATCGGCGGTTGCCTTGGGTCCACCGGTCCGGCCTCGACCAATCCCGCCACCGGCAAGCCCTATGGGCTTGACCTGCCCATTATCACCATTCGCGACATGGTGCGGGCGCAGCAGATGCTGATCGACCATTTCGGCATCGAAAAACTGTTTTGCGTGCTCGGCGGCTCGATGGGCGGCATGCAGGTGCTGGAATGGGCGTCGAGCTATCCGGAGCGCGTCTTCTCGGCGCTGCCGATCGCCACCGGCGCGCGCCATTCCTCGCAGAACATAGCCTTTCATGAGGTTGGCCGCCAGGCTGTCATGGCCGATCCGGACTGGCATGGCGGCAAATATTTCGAGCACGGCAAACGCCCGGAAAAGGGCCTGGCGGTAGCGCGCATGGCCGCCCACATCACTTACCTGTCGGAAGCCGCCCTGCACCGCAAGTTCGGCCGCAATCTGCAGGATCGCGAAGCGCTGACCTTCGGCTTTGACGCCGACTTCCAGATCGAAAGCTATCTGCGCCACCAGGGCATGACCTTCGTCGATCGCTTCGACGCCAATTCCTATCTCTACATGACGCGGTCGATGGACTATTTCGACCTTGCCGCCGACCATGGCGGCCGGTTGGCCGATGCTTTCGCCGGCACGAAAACCCGCTTCTGCCTGGTGTCGTTCACCTCGGACTGGCTTTTTCCGACCGAGGAGAGCCGCTCGATCGTGCATGCGCTCAACGCCGCCGGAGCATCGGTATCCTTCGTCGAGATCGAGACCGACCGCGGCCACGACGCATTCCTGCTCGACGAGCCGGAACTGTTTGCCGCCATCAACGGCTTCATCGGCTCGGCCGCCAGGGCGAGAGGGCTGGGCCTATGAGCGTCAACCGCGACCAGCGCGTCGACCTTGAAGTCGTCGCCAACCTCATCCCACCACAGTCGCGCGTGCTCGATGTCGGCTCGGGCGATGGCTCGCTGCTCGAATTGCTGCAGGACAGCAAGCAGGTCGACGGCCGTGGGCTCGAGCTGTCGCAGCGCGGCGTCAACGAATGCGTGGCGCGCGGCCTCTCGGTCATCCAGGGCGATGCCGACAAGGATCTCGAATTCTATCCCGACAAGGGCTTTGACTTCGTCGTCCTCTCGCAGACGCTGCAGGCCACCCGCAACCCGAAGCTGGTGCTCGACGAACTGCTCAGGATCGGCAATCGCGCCATCGTCTCCTTCCCCAATTTCGGCCATTGGCGTGTGCGTCTGTCACTGTTCGTCAACGGCCGCATGCCAGTGACCAAGGACCTGCCCTATTCCTGGTACGACACGCCCAACATCCACTTCTGCACCATCCGCGACTTCGTCAATCTGTGCGACGAGCTCGGCGCGACCGTCGAGAAGGCAACCGCTCTCGACGCCAACGGCCAGAAGATCGGCCTGTCGATGCCGTGGTGGTTCTGGAACTTCTTCGGCCAGCAGGCAGTGTTCCTGCTGAAACGGCAGTAGCCGCAAGCTATTCGAGGATGTCCGTGGCCTTGTGCGGATGTTGGACGCCGTCGGCAAACACCACGTCGGCCTCCGAATTGTCCGTGCGCAGCGCCAGAATCGCTTGATAGGCGGGCGAATTGTACCAGCCATGCACATGCTGCCTGTCGGGAAATTCGATGATGATCAGATGGCCCGGCCAGTTGTTCTCGATCACCTCGACATCGCCGCCATGGACCAGAAAACGGCCGCCGAAAGGTTCCAGCGTGGCATCGATCTTGTGCAGGTATTCGACGATCTGCGGGCCCATCGTGGCTTGGCGCATATGGGCGACGGCGTAAGCGGTCATAGGTGCACTCCCTTTCAATCGAGGCCGATTGCCGGCTCCACAGGCACAGATTGCCAAGGGTCGTGACAGAATTCGATTACCCCAAAAGTAATAAGAATGAGATGAGGCGATCAAGACGAATCGGCCTGCGCGATCCTGAGGCGGTTTCCAGTCTCCGGCCCTCAGGGTGTTGCCGTTGAGACGCAAGGTTGCGAATTCGGGGTTGCGGACGGATTGAACTCTGCAACCAGATGATGACACGGGAGCATGTTTTTCGTAGCGTCATGCCGGACGCGATGCCGAGCGAAGCACGGAGCGGGGAACCTGACCTATTCGATCGTTGTCGAAATGGAAAACGCCAAGTCCATCAATGAAGATGAGATCGGCGTTTCGTTCAGCGCTTTGGCACGGGAAATAGAAGCCGTGACGACAACCGGTCAATACCTGAAACCGGAGGTCATCGTCGTTCACAGCGGACCAGATACCGACACACCGCTTCTGCGGCATCGTCTCACCGAAATTGTTCCGCAACTTGGCATGGTAGCAAATACGGTCTTCAGCGCCTGCACAGGCGGCCGGTACTATGAGGTCAAGAACGCAGGCGCCGCGTTGGCCAAGGGCGACATCGTCATTTTCTGCGATTCCGATACAGTGATCGAAGACGGCTGGCTGTCGGCACTTCTCAAACCGCTCCAGGATCCGAAGACGATCGCCGTGAACGGTTACACCTATCTCGGCTGTGACGATTTCGCTTCGCGAACCTTTGCGCTTCTGTGGTTCTTCCCGCTGCGTGATGGTGATCGACGCTTTGCCTCCAAGCGCGCGATGAACGCGAACAATTGCGCCTTCCGCAGAAGCTGGTTAGCCGGCCATCCCTTTCCGGCCAGCAATGGATTCAAGGTTTCTTGCACGTTGCTCACCAGCCAGTTACGAGCAAGCGGGCATGATTTTGTCAGAGTCGATGCCCGGGCCAGCCATTATCCTCCGCGCGGTTGGCGCTTTTTCTTTTGGCGTGCCCTGGTCACCGGGCGCGATGCGGACCGGAAATATGTGGCACTGGCATCGCCATCCCAAGCCGCGCGAGTGCTGAAGGCGACAAGACGTTGGTTTTCGACATCCTGGAAAGTGGGCGGGCGTATTCTGACGCATGCAACTCGGCTCGGAATGCCGGCATGGCAGATCCCGTTTGCACTGATCGTCGGATTGGCCTTTTGCGCGCTGGTTTTTTGTGCACAAGCGGCCATGGCCCTTGGGCTGGTTCGGGACGAGGTTGAAAACGTGCCCCTCTACGTGGGACATAGCTGAAGCACTATGGTCAAAATGGGCAAAACCATCGAACCGATACCTCTCATCACGGTCATTACGCCGACCCACAACCGGCGCGAAACGGTGTTGCGCGCCGTGGAAAGCGTGCTCTCCCAGAGCATGTCGAGGCTTGAGCACATTGTCGTCGACGATGGTTCGACCGATGGAACCGAAGCGGCGCTTGCCCGTATCCAGGACCCGCGGCTGATCTATGTCGGGGCGAAATGGCGAGGCGCCAACGCAGCCAGGAATGCCGGCATCGAGCGCGCGCGGGCACCGTTGGTGACGTTCCTCGATTCCGACGACATCTACATGCCGCACCGGCTTGAACGAACCCTGACCTGGTTCGAGGAAAATCCTGCACTGCAAGTGCTGATCAGTTCGTTCGTGTCCCTGAAAGGCAATCGCATCACAAACTGCGTCAACCCCGAGGCGTTCGTGAGCCCCGCAATGCTGGAGCGGACGCTGGTTGGGCAGACCATCTTCATTGCCGGCTCTGCGATCACGGCTCGCCGCGAAGCCTTGCTGGCCATCGGCGGCTACGACAGCGACATCACCCGCATGCAGGATCGCGAATTGCTGCTGCGCCTTGCCCGGCGCTTCGGTGCGCAGTTGTCCAGGGATCTGGACTGGACGAAATACAATTCGGAAAACTCGATTTCCGGCCGCCGTGACGGCTATGTCGAGGCCTATGCGAACCTGATGGGCAAACATCCGCATATTGCCCATGCCTACCCGCACATTCCGCCTTACATGATCTCGCGGCAGCTCATCGCCGACATCCTGCGAGGCAGGATACCGGAGGCATTTCAGGGCTACATGGCCAACCGTTCATCCAAAACGCTTGGCTATTCGCTGCCGGAATTGATGCAAGGCTATGTCCATGGCCGGCGCTGGCGCCGCGATCTCTCCAACGAGTTTCGCAATCAATTTGGTGCCCGGCCCGCTTAAACCGAGAGGGATTCCGGGGAATGTGGAACGATTCTCCCTCCGGATCGCGTTAACCCCTCTGTCGAGAGCTCAACGGTCAAGTTCGGGAAAATACGGATCCGATAGAAACCGCCTGTCCCGTTCGCCTTGCAGGCAGTCTATCGGCGTCGCCGCGTCGATGGGGATGCTTCTCACCTCGTCCTGAATGCCGCTCACTTCCAGGAGCAGCTTGCGCCGGATGGCTGTCGAAAACTCGGCGGCGGCATAGATAGGCAGCACGAAGGAACCGGGTCCGCCGATCACGCACTGCGCATAATACTGGTCGAGATGGCTGAAGGTGGGCGACGGGCTGATCAGGATCGGCAGGCCGTTGACGACGATGCCTTTGGCAGTCGCCGCATCACGCGTCGCGGTGACCGGCGGCCCGATATTGTTCGGTCCGTCGCCCGAAATGTCGATGACGCTGCGTTCGCCCTGGAAAGACGTGCGGTCGAAAAGCTCGGTGCCGAAGGCCAGCGCGCCGGAAATCGAAGTGCCGCGAAAGCTGCGGAACGGACGAGCCGCGACCTTGTCGGCAAAGCTGTTGGCGCTCTCGGCGCTATCGATAATCTGCCAGCCGATGACAGCGTCGTCGCGCACCGTGCCGGCCCATTCGAAATAGGTCAGCGCTATGCGGCCCGTGGCGCCGGCGCGGACAGCCTTGATGAAGTCGGGATGCCGCAGCGCCTCGACATAGCCGGCCCGCTGCAGGGCGAACTCCTTCTCGTCCATCGACAGCGAGATGTCGACCGCCAGCACCAGCTCGACGTCGACGGCGAGCGCATCCGGCGGCGAGGCGGCCGGGGCAGCCTGGGCGCAGGCAAGACAGGCAAGCAGGCGCAGAGCATCAAGCATGGCCGTCGCCAGGATTGTTTCTCCCGAGGAGCTTCCCTCGCGATCGCGGCAAAATAAAGCTTTGCTTTCCTCGCCCGGAAATCAGCTCATTTCTTGCGGCGGGCGGCGGCTGGCGGCGGTTCGATCGCGCCGGCCCTGACGCGGGCGGGCTTCAGGGCTGGCGCACCGGAATCCTTGACGATCGTCAACGCGCGCGGGAAGAAGTGGTTGTTGTGCTGGCCGCGCCCGATGTTGAGGATCGCTGTCCCCGGCAAACGCTTCTCGAGCATCGACAGCACGCGTCTTAGCGATGGGCCGTCGAACGCATCCAGCGCCTCGTCGATGATCACCCATTTCGGCTGCCGCAATGCGAGCCTGGCGAAGGCCAGCGAGCGTTGTTCGTCATCGCCCAACTCATGGTCCCAACGCCCGGCGCGGTCGAGCGATGAGGAAAGCCGTCCCAGACCGACCTCGGCCAGCACCGCCAAAATGTCGGCATCGTTCGCCGGCGCGGGCCCGTTCGGGTGATCGAGGACTTCGCGCAACGTACCGACCGGAAAATAAGGCACGCGCGGCACGAATATAGGAGTTTCTCCCGCCGGCAGGCCGATGCGGCCGCTTCCCCATGGCCACAGGCCGGCAATGGCACGAAAGAACAGCGTCTTGCCCGCACCGGGGTCGCCGGTGATCATGACGCGCTCGCCGGGGCGGATTTCGACATGCGGGTCGGCGAGTCTGGTGCAACCCTCCGGCGAGGTCACTTCGAGCTTCTCGAAAGTCAGGCTGCCATTGACGTTTTGGCCGAAGGCAATGCGCTTTTCCGTGTCGTGCAGCGCATCGGTTTCATCGAGCGCGATGCGGAAATCGGCCACGCGCATCAGCGTGGCGCGCCAATCGGCAATGCTGCCGATGTTGTTGATGAACCAGCGCAAGGAAGAGTGGACCTGATTGAAGGCGCCGACCGCCATCATCAGCCCGCCAAAGCTGATATCACCTGAGAAATAGACCGGCGAAGCGACCAGTATGGGCGCCACGACGGTGATCCAGCCATAGGTGTCGGTCACCCAGGACAGGTTGATCTGGGCGGTGTAGATGCGCCGCATGGCACCCAGCACCGTGCCGAGATCGAGTTCGAGCCGCCGCCTTGCGTCGGCCTCGCCATGATACAACGCAATGGCATCGACATTCTCGTTGACGCGCACCATCGAGGAGCGCAGCTCGGCTTCGCGTGTATAGCGGTCGCTGTTCAGGCGGATGAGCGGGCGCCCGACCAGCCAGCTCAGCCAGGAGGCGATGCCGGCGTAAAGGATAGCGGCCCAGACCATGTAGCCCGGTATGGCCAGCGAGGTCCCGCCGATGTGGAACACGAAGCCCGAGGACAGCTCCCACAGCACCCCGACGAAGGACACGAGCAGGATGCACGACTGCAGCAGGCCGACGCCGAGATCGGTTGACAGGTCGGACAGATGCGCGGCGTCCTGCTGCATGCGCTGGTCGGGATTGACGCCGATGGCGCCGGCATTGGCCAACCGGAAGGCGCGCGCCGGCCGCATCCACTGATCGATCAGATCCAGCGTCAGCGCCTCGCGCAGTTTGAGCCTGATCATCTGGTTGAGCCAGGTCTGGCCGATATTGAGCACCAGCAGCCCGCCGGCGATCATCGCGAAAACGAGGAGTTGGTGCAGGAAGGCCGCCATGTCGCGGCGCGCAAGCGCATCGTAGAAAGGCTGGTTCCAGCGGTTGAGCAGAACCTGGCCGATCGACGTTGCGATGATCACGGCCATGATGCCGACCGATGTCCACAGCAACCATTTGCGAACCGGCGATCCCGCCAGTGCCCGCCGGATCGTCGCCACCTGATCGCGCAGGCTGCTGGCTTCGACCGCCACGGCAACCGGATGAACGGCGGCGGCATTGTCCGGTTGATCAGCCATGGCCGAGGTCCTTGCGTCAGTGCTGAAACCGGATGGAGAAACTTGACAGGCGTTCGTATGGGCTGCCGGTCCGCTTGCGACAGATAGGCAGGGAAACGAGGTCAGGCACGTTTGCCGTGATCACGAAGCCGTCACCCGCGCAGCCGAGGGCTTGGCATCGGTTTTGTGACGGCCAAGCCGCGTGGCGCCATGCGGCGACAGCACCGGCACGAAGACGCGGCGCGAGGCGCGCTGGACCACGGGCACGCCTTGATAGAGCCGTTTCTGCGCCTCGACGACGATGACGCCGGAAAAGATCGGCCACAGCCGGCGGCCGGCGCGCTCCAGCACATTGTGGAAGCGCATCATGAAACGGCGCTTCGACGGGGGAAAGAACAGCGCATCGGACCAGGCGGCGGGCGTGAAATTGGCCTCGCGAAGCAATTCGGTGAGCTGGCCGCGCGAAAAAGGCCGGCCATTGCCGAATGGGGTGTGCTCGAAGCGCGCCCAGACACCGCGCCGGTTGGGCACGACGATGACCACCCGGCCGGCCGGCGACAGCACGCGCCAGATCTCGTTCAGCGTCTCACGCGGGTTCTCGACATGTTCGAGCGAATGGACGAGCAGCATGCGGTCGATGCAGGAATCGACCAGCGGCAGTTCCTCGTCGAAGACCAGTGCCGTCGCCGTCGGCCCTGTCGCCGGCCAGACGACGGCGCCCTGCGTCGCCGGCATGAAGGCGAAGACCCGCTCGGCGTCGGAGCCGAACCGCTCCAGCCACGGCAAGGTGTAGCCCAGACCAACCAGCCGCTCGTTGGGCACGGCCGCCCATATCGACGACAACGCCATGGTGATCGAACGCTCGGCGAAACGGCCGAGTGTTGTCGAATAGAAGGAGCGAAGATCGACGATGTCGGAATGCATGGCAGGGATGTAGCCGTGATATCGGCGGGTTTCAACAAAAGGCCGCGACATCCGACATTCCGAGATGTCATTCGACATCCGGGATGACATCCACGCGCCGGCGCCCTATGTCTGCGGCCATAAACGGAGAGATGCGATGCCGGTCGAAATCGAACAGTTCATGTGCCGCAGCGACAATTTCGGCGTGCTGGTGCATGATCCCAAAAGCGGCCAGACCGCGATCATCGACGCGCCCGAGGAAGCGCCTATCCTGGCCGCGATAAAGCGCACCGGCTGGACGCCGACGATGATCCTGACCACGCATCATCACATGGATCACGTCGAGGCCAATCTGGCGCTGAAGGAGCGCTTCAAGCTGCGCATCGTCGGCCCGGAAGCGGAAAAGGCCAAGATCCCCGGCATCGACGAGACCGTCGAAGACGGCTCGGTTCTCCATCTTGGCGATGAAAAGATCGAAGTCATCGCCACGCCCGGCCACACCGCCGGCCACGTTTCCTACTATTTGCCGGCTTCGGGTGTGGCGTTCACCGCCGACACGCTGTTTGCGCTGGGTTGCGGACGGCTGTTCGAATGCAAGCCGCCGGTGATGTATGAATCGCTGAAGAAGCTGGCTGCACTTCCGGCTGAAACGGCCATCTATTGCGGCCACGAATATACGCTCTCCAACGCCCGTTTCGCGCTGACCGTCGATCCGACCAATTCGGCATTGAAGGAACGCGCCGCCAGGATCGAAAAGCTGCGCGCCGCCGACAAGCCGACGCTGCCGACGACGATCGGCGAGGAGCTGTCGACCAATCCCTTCCTGCGCTGGCACGATCCGGCGATCCGCAAGCATCTGGGGCTGGAGAAAGCTTCGGACGCCGAGGTCTTTGCCGAAATCCGCAAGCGCAAGGACAATTTCTAGGCCCGGTGGTATCGTCGCCATGACCAGCTCCGCAGAAATTATCGCGACGCTCGGGCTGAAGCCGCATCCGGAAGGCGGCTGGTATGCCGAGACCTTTCGCGATGGCACCGGCGGCGCGCGCGGCCATTCGACTGCCATCTATTTCCTGCTTGAGGAGCAGCAGGTTTCGGCCTGGCACCGGGTCAAGGATGCCGCCGAGGTCTGGCATTTCCACGCCGGCGCCCCGCTGGCGCTGGCGATGTGGGAGGAAGGCAGCGCCGTTATGGAGCAAGTCCTCGGCATCGATCTCGCAGCCGGTGAGCGGCCTCAGATCGTCGTGCCCGCAGGCTGGTGGCAGTCGGCGCGCAGCCTGGGCGAATGGACGCTGGTCGGCTGCACCGTCGCGCCGGGCTTCGAGTTTGCCGCCTTTGAGCTGGCCGAACCCGGCTGGCAGCCGAAACAACCCTAACTCAATAAGAACCCAAATTTAGCAGGAACCCAAGTGTCGTCGCGAGTTGCGCGGCGTAGTACAGCGCCCAGACGGCGAAGCGCATCCAGGCGCGGTGGGGCGAGATGGCGGCGACAAGGAATTTCTCGGTGGCGAGCAGCCCGTCCGATACCATGAACAGCACGGCGCCACCGATCGCCCACATATTGCTTGTTGTCAGCGCCGAGATGCCCATTGCCAGGATCGCGGCGATATAGACGGTGATCGGGATACGCAGGCTGGGACCGACGCGACGCCACAGCGCCGCCAGCATGATGACCACGAACAGCGCCATGGCGAGCGCGATCGCACCGCGCCACGGCTCGGCACCAAGCACTCCCAATCCGCCACCGCTGCGCAGGAACAGCGCGACATAGACGATGTGGGCGACGAGAAAACTGGCCAGACCGCCGAGAAACGCCTTTTCACCGTCGCGCGACAGGAATGCGTCGCCAGCGGCGCTGAGGGCGAGCGCGGCGACCAGCAGCAGCGGGCCGCCCTGCAGCCCGGCCAGAACGGCAAGCATCGCCACGGCAAGCGTCTTTGCCGCCGAGCGGGCGAGCGTCGACGGCATGCCTAGCGTGAACGCATAGATCATCGCCGCCGCCAGCGAAAAAATCAGTGTCGCATTGGCATTGGCGTCGATGCCGCCCGCAAACGGCATCGTCATGCCCGGCTCCGCCTTTGGATGCCCCGGGCTCCGCCTTCGGATGACCCGGCTCGGCTCTCGGTCGCGGCAGGCTTGCGCAGGAACAGGGATTTTGCGGCGAGCGCCGCGCCACCGGTGATGAGCACGCAGGCGGCGAGGATGCGCAGCGACGGCTCGGCGACGCCGGCCGCGATCAGCACCAGCGTCGACAACAGCGGTGCGGCGTAGCTTGCGGCACCCAACACCTGGATGTTGCCGCGCTTGACGCCGATGTCCCAGGCATAGAAGGCAGCGCCCACCGGCATCAGGCCAAGACCAAGCACCGCCAGCCACTGGCCGGCGCCGACGGGCAGAACGGTCTGTTCCAGCGCCAGGTGGCAGGCGAGCGACAGCACCGCGGTGGCAGCACAGAACCAGGTGACGATGCTGGTCGGCACCGACGGGAAGCGCCGCGACAACAACGAATAGGACGACCACAAGACGGCGCAGACGGCAGCCATGGCATAGCCGAAGGAATAGCGCGCGTCGAAGGCCAGCCCGCCACCCTTGGTGACGATCAGCACGGTGCCGGCAAGGCCGAGCAGCGCGCCGACGACATGGTTCCACGCCAGTTTTTCGCCCGGCATCAGCGCCGAGCCGAGCACGATCAGCAGCGGCCACAGATAAGCGATCAGGCTCGCCTCCACCGCCGGCGCATTGCGCAGCGCGGTGAAATAGAAGAAGTGGTAGCCGAACAGGCCGGCAATGCCGATCAGCCACACCTGCGGCGGCGTCTTCTGGCTCTTGTCGGGTGCCGGCATGAACAGCCGCGCGATGAGCCCGACCCCGGTGCCGATCGAGAAGGTGATCGCCGACAAGAGGAACGGCGGCACCTGGCCCGACGCATCGGTGAGCAGTGCGAGCAGCGCCCACATGGCGACCGCCGAAAAGCCGATCAGTGTTGCGCGCCCCATTCTGTCTCCAGTGGCGCGCCAATTCCGCGCCTGGCTATTGTACTGCTTCGAAACGCCCGGCGCTGATGGTCAAGGTGCCGATCTGCGTGCCCACCGTGGCACGGATCGGCGCATATACGCCGGTTTGGCCGAGCGGTGCAAACGTCACCATCATGCGGCTTTTGTTCTTGAGATAGTTGAGCGCCTTGCGGCCCTTGCGATAACCCGCCACCGGCTCGAAGCCCATCTGGCAGGTGACGGTGTCGCCCTTGTAGCCCGGGACCGAGATCGTGCCTTTCGACGCGTAGGTCAACGTCAGGTCGGCACGCATCTCGCCGTCATAGAACTTCACCGTGCGGCCGCAGACCTGGTCGAGACTGTCGGCATGAATGACGGTGGCGGCCATGGGATCGAGCACCGATGTCAGGTCGCCGGCACCGAGCGGCACCCAGTTCTTGGGGTCGCGTTTGCCCGGTGCCGGTACGACCTTCGTCGAGGTGACCCTGCCATTGGCAAAGCGGATATCGACCACCGATGCTTTCTTGCCGGAGGTGTAATCGGCGCGGAATGCCTGCGGCACCATCTTCTTGCCCGCAATCGTGCCTTTGGATGAGATCGTGCCGCGCGTATCGTCGAACAGCTTGGCGAGGCCGGCTGCGGTGACACTGCCTTGGATGGCGTAGGCGCCGTTCTCATAGCGGCTGGAAAACGTTGATTTCGCTATCGAAAGGCCGAGGAACGACACCGTGTACTCGCCCTTGAACGACTGCGGCGAGGCAGCAGACGCGGCGGACGGCAAAGCTATGGCAAGCATGGCAACAAGGGCATGTGGCGAACGAAGCATGGCGGGATTGGGTCCTTGATTTTCGGCCGGAGGCGGGCGACTCCGGTCTGGCATGTCCCTATGGAACCGCTTATAGGATGAATTCCGGCCTTAATATGAAATGCCGGGCGTGTCCGCAGGCAAGCTGGAGCTTGACGCCTCGGCGAAATGCAACTATGGAACGCCAACTTTTTCCATAAGGCCGCCTTACCAGAACCGCGCGCCACCCGGCGTGGGCTTGAGTGTTTGGCAGACCCCGAGAACTGAAGGTTAGAACAATGTCCCGCACCTGCGAACTCACTGCCAAGGCAGTCATGTCCGGCAACAATGTGAGCCACGCCAACAACAAGACCAAGCGTCGCTTCCTGCCGAACCTCGTCAATGTGACGCTGATTTCGGAAGC
Source organism: Mesorhizobium sp. M7A.F.Ca.MR.148.00.0.0 (assembly GCF_003997735.1). Taxonomy (NCBI): domain Bacteria; kingdom Pseudomonadati; phylum Pseudomonadota; class Alphaproteobacteria; order Hyphomicrobiales; family Phyllobacteriaceae; genus Mesorhizobium; species Mesorhizobium sp. M7A.F.Ca.MR.148.00.0.0. The sequence continues at coordinate 107,537 of NZ_RZTB01000003.1, forward strand.
GCTGAACCAGAACGTGCGTCTTCGCATTTCGGCCAACGCGCTGCGTTCGGTCGAACATCGCGGCGGCCTCGACGCCTTCCTGGCCAAGGCCGACGTCAAGGAATTGTCGCAGCGCGCCCGTTTGCTGAAGAAGCAGATCGCCAAGAAGACCGCCGAACAGGCTGCCGCTTAAAACAGTTCAAAGGCGGGGGACGACCGCCCTGGCCAACCTCTTGTTGTTGGCCTCTGGCCAACTTCTTGTTGGCCTAGGCATCGGATCGAAGCCGCAAGGTTTCGGCAATCCGATGCTCAAATTCCGAAGCTAGCGTAATCCGATTTAGGAATACGTTCCGCTGGTTCCATTACCCAGGATAAAAAAATGACTTTCTTCTCGCGATACTTGCCCTTCGTGGCCGCCATGACGCTTGTCGTCGTGGCATCGAACATTCTCGTGCAATTCCCGATGCAGGGCCAGATCGGCGGCCTCTCGCTGGCCGACCTTCTGACCTGGGGGGCCTTCACCTATCCCTTCTCGTTTCTGGTCACCGACCTCGCCAACCGCCGTTACGGCCCCACTGTGGCGCGCCGGATCGTCTTTGTCGGCTTCATGACGGCGGTGATCTGCTCGATCCTTGTCCCGCCCTTCCTGTTCCGTCACGGCCTGATCGAATTCGAGACCGCCGCCGACCGGCTGGTCCGCATCGCGGCCGCGTCCGGAGCGGCGTTCCTCAGCGCGCAATTGCTCGATGTGACTGTCTTCAACCGGCTGCGCCGCCAGAGCTGGTGGCGGGCGCCGATCGTCGGCACGCTGGTCGGGTCGGTGTTCGACACAGCCGTGTTCTTCACCGTCGCGTTCTCGGCCGCCTTTGCCTTCGCTGGTCCCAGCGACGGCTTTGCGTTGGAAAACGCACCCTTGATGGGCGTCTTCCATGTCGACGCGATGCGTTGGATCTCCTGGGCGCTGGGCGACCTCAGCGTGAAGCTGATCATCGCCGTGGTGGCGTTGATCCCCTACCGTCTGCTCGCGGCCCGCTGGAGCCAGCCCGCGGTTGCGGCTTAAACCATGATCCCGAAAAGTGGGACCCGATTTTCGGAAAAGATCATGGTCGGACAAAGATCATGATCCCGTGGGTTCAGCTCGATTCGGCAAAGACCCCGGACGGCGGACAAGAACTTCGCCTCAAGCGGCGCGGCACCGAATTCTCGATCATGCTGGGCACCAACGAGCTCATGAACAGCCGCCTCAGCGGTTCCGAGGAAGCGCTGGCAAAACTGTCCTGTGAGCGGATTGCCGGCCATAGCCGGCCCACAATCCTGATCGGTGGGCTTGGCATGGGTTTTACCTTGCGCGCCGCACTCACAGAATTGGTCAATGATGCCGGAATTGTCGTCGCCGAACTGGTGCCCGCCGTCGTCGCCTGGGCACGTGGCCCGATGGCCGAAATCTTTGACGGCTGTCTCGACGATCCTCGCGTCACCATCCAGGAAACCGATGTCGGGCAGTTGATCCGGTCGCGGCCCGCGGCCTGGGACGCCATCCTGCTCGATGTCGACAACGGCCCGGAAGGCATCGTCCACAAATCCAACGACGCACTTTACAGCGTGCAAGGCCTCGCAGCCGCACGCAGCGCCCTGAAACCCGGCGGCGTGCTGGCGGTGTGGTCGCAAGGCCCCGACAGCGGCTTCACGCGGCGGCTGAAGCAGGCAGGCTTCGCGGTCGAAGAGGTCAGTACGCGCGCCAACGGCAAGCGCGGCGCCCGCCATGTCATCTGGATCGCCACCAGGACGTAAAGCCGGCGGGTCAATCCTGGTGGAGAATGAATTCCAGATAGAGGTTGCGCTGCAGGATCGAGTGGTTGTCGTCGGAGATCAGCGACACCATCAGCGCGCCGTCGTCGCGGCTCCAGACGTCGAGCCCTTCCATATTGTCGATCTGGTAGTCCATGTCGGCCTCCAGCAGCACCGGCCCGTCGGCGACCGCGCCCTTCTCGACGCTTTCGCCGTAGATGCGCCGCAGCCGCATCTTGACCGCTGGCCATCGAGAAACTGCGCTCCAGAAGCAACAGATCACCATCGGGCAGGAAGGCGCCGTCGGTGATGTCGAAATCGCCATTGCGCTTGACGGTGAAGACGCCCTTGTGCGGCCCTTCGATGATGGCGGCATAGATGTTGCCGGCCTTGTCCAGGCTCTTCTCGGAGACCACGACCAGGCCGCCCTCATGCTGGCCGTTGGCATTGGCGTGGGTGACGGTCTCGAAGCCGCGATTCTGGCGCAGCTCGCGGGCCGGCACGACGAAATCCAGCGGCTTGAACGGCGCCTTCATGTCGTTGGGGTCGATCTTGAACTGGGCGACGCGGTGGCTGCGCTCGAAGCCGACGGTGGCGATGCCGTCCTTGACCGCGAGACCTTCCGCATCGACCTCCCATTTCCTGTCGATCGGCCGGCCGGTCTGGTCGACCATCTGCTGCATGCGGAAATTCTGGATGCCGGAGGGTCGCTTTTCCGCGTCGCGGACCACCGTGCCGAAGAACCAGAAGCCGGTGTCGGCAACGCCGATGAAATCACCGCCGGCTTTCAGGAAGCGGAAGGCCGATAGCGCGCCGAAATCGCGTGTCGGCGAGGTCATCTCCAGCCCGCCGACGAATTCGAAAGGGCCGAACTGCTTGTCGGTACGGCCAACTTGAAATTGGGTGATCGGGCGGGCCGAGATTTCAACCGGTTCGACAGAACCAGAGTCAGCCGAACCGGCTGCTGCCGAAGCCACGCCGGAAAGCAGGACGATGGCGGCGAAAAGCGTCTGCCGAAACCCGCCGCGCCTGGAAATCATCCGGCGCGCCGCATACCACCGCCGCGTCGCGTATCCTTCGCGCTTTCCTCGGCGAACAGCGAAGCCAGCTGCTCGGTCATGGCGCCGGCCAGCTCCTCGGCATCGACGATGGTGACAGCGCGGCGGTAGTAGCGCGTGACGTCGTGGCCGATGCCGATGGCCAGCAGTTCCACCGGCGAACGCGTCTCGATCAGCTCGATGACGGCGCGCAGATGGCGCTCGAGATAATTGCCCGGATTGACCGACAGCGTTGAATCGTCGACCGGCGCGCCGTCCGAGATCATCATCAGGATCTTGCGCTGCTCGGGCCGGGCGATCAGCCGGTTGTGCGCCCACAGCAGCGCCTCGCCGTCGATATTTTCCTTGAGCAGGCCTTCGCGCATCATCAGGCCGAGATTGCGCCGCGCCCGCCGCCACGGATGGTCGGCGGACTTGTAGATGATGTGGCGCAGATCGTTGAGCCGGCCAGGATTCGGCGGCTTGCCGTCCTTCAGCCATTTCTCGCGCGCCTGCCCGCCCTTCCAGGCCCGTGTGGTGAAACCAAGAATCTCGACCGAGACGCCGCAACGCTCCAGCGTGCGCGCCAATATGTCGGCGCAGGTTGCCGCGACCGTGATCGGCCGGCCGCGCATGGAGCCGGAATTGTCGAGCACCAGCGTCACCACCGTGTCGCGAAATTTGGTGTCGCGCTCCTGCTTGAACGACAGCGGCTGCATCGGGTCGATGACGACCCGCACCAGCCTTGCCGGGTCGAGGTAACCTTCTTCCAGGTCGAAATCCCAGGAGCGGTTCTGCTGCGCCATCAGCCGGCGCTGTAGCCGGTTGGCCAGCCGCCCAACGACGCCGGACAGATTGGCCAGCTGCTTGTCGAGGAAGGCGCGCAGCCGGTCGAGTTCTTCCTCTTCGCACAGCTCCTCGGCGCCGACCGTCTCGTCGAAAGCGGTGGTGAAGACCTTGTAGTCGATTTCCTTCGGCAGATTGGTGAAGGGATTGTCGTTACGGCGCGCCTCGCCGGGTGTTTCGGCATCGGCGTCGTCATCGTCGGACAGATCGTCGGCGGTGGCGTCGGAGGCTTCCGTCTCGGCCGACTGTTCGTCATCGGCGGAAGCTTCGGCGTCCTCGGACTGCGACTGCTCGGAGCCGGAATCCTCTTCGCCGCCCTCCTCGCTCTGCTCCTCGCCTTGCGGCTGGTTGTCGTCATTGTCCTCGGAATCTTCCGTCTCCTGGTCGTCGCCAAGTTCCTCGGCCATCTCCATGGAGGCGAGCATCTCGCGCACGACCCGGGCGAACGCCTGCTGGTCGCCGAGCTTGGCCGACAATCCGTCGAGGTCGGCCTTGGCCTTCTCCTCGACCCAGGGGCGCCAGAGTTCGACCAGCCGCTCGCCGCTTTTCGGGACCGGGCGGCCGGTCAGCTTCTCGCGCACCATCAGGGCAAGAGCTTCCTCGATCGGCGCGTCGGCCTTGTCCTTGATGTCGACGAGGTTGGCCTTGGCGTATTTGTCCTCCAGCATCGAGCCGATATTGTCGGCGACGCCCTGCATGGCGCGTGAGCCTATCGCCTCGACGCGAGCCTGCTCGACCGCGTCATAGATGGCGCGGGCCGCCTTGCCTTCCGGCGCCAGCTTGGTGTGGATGCGCACATCATGGCAGGCGCGCTTCAGCGCCATGGAATCGCCGAGGCCGCGGGTGATCGCAATATCGGTCTTCGATGCCTTCTTGGGCAGCTCCGGCAAGCGCGCGCGGCTGCCGGCGAGCGCCGGCCGGTCCTTGGCGAAACCGACCTCCAGTTCCTTGTCGCCGGCAATAGCGCGCATGCAGACGGCGACGGCGCGCTTGAAGCTGTCGGCTTCAGACCCCGTCTTCGACTTGTTGCGCGTGTTGTCGCCCGGACCCGCCATCGAGACTGTGCTTACCCCAGCACCACGTTGGCGGCGCTCTCGGGCAGATCCTCGCCGAAGGCGCGCTGATAGAACTCGGCCACCACCGAGCGCTCCAGTTCGTCGCATTTGTTGAGGAAGGTCAGCCGGAACGCCATGCCGATATTGCCGAATATCTCGGCATTCTCGGCCCATGTGATCACCGTGCGCGGGCTCATCACGGTCGACAGATCGCCGTTGATGAAGGCCGAGCGCGTCATGTCGGCGACGCGCACCATCTTGTTGACGATGTCCTTGCCCTTGCCATCGCGATAGTGCTTGGCCTTGGCCAGCACGATGGCGACTTCGTTGTCGTGCGGCAAATAGTTCAGCGTGGTGACGATCGACCAGCGGTCCATCTGCGCCTGGTTGATCTGCTGGGTGCCGTGATAGAGGCCGGTGGTGTCGCCGAGGCCAACCGTGTTGGCGGTCGAGAACAGCCGGAAGGCCGGATGCGGGCGGATGACCCGGCTCTGGTCGAGCAGCGTCAGCCGGCCCGACGATTCCAGCACGCGCTGGATGACGAACATCACATCCGGACGCCCGGCATCGTACTCGTCGAAGCACAGCGCGACATTGTGCTGGTAGGCCCAGGGCAGGATGCCGTCGCGGAATTCGGTGATCTGCAAACCGTCCTTGACGACGATCGCGTCCTTGCCGACGAGATCGATACGGCTGACATGGCTGTCGAGGTTGACGCGCACGCAAGGCCAGTTGAGGCGGGCGGCGACCTGTTCGATATGGGTCGACTTGCCGGTGCCGTGATAGCCCGACACCATGACGCGGCGGTTGTAGGCAAAGCCCGCAAGGATCGCCATCGTCGTGTTCTTGTCGAACAGATAGTCCGGATCGATGTCCGGCACATGCTCCGATGTCACCGAATAGGCCGGCACCACCATCTTGGACTCGAAGCCGAATTTCTCCTTCACCGACACCGTCGTGTCGGGCAGGTTGGCGATGTCACGATCGACCTTGTTCATATCTCTCAACGTCTCCACGGGCGAAACGTCTGATTTCGCCGGCAATCGATTTTGTCCGGGGGCGGTCTTAGAGCCTTTTCCAACCTTATGAAAGTTGGAAAACGACACGAACCGTATGGCCGCTCAGCACAGGCCCGCCTGTTTGAGCACGCGATAGGCCTGCAGCACATCGCGGAACCGGTCTTCCGAACCTCTGTCGCCACCATTCGCATCCGGATGGTGCAGTTTCACCAGTTCCTTATAGCGCGCCTTGATCTCCTTGCCAGTCGCCTTTGTATCAAGACCAAGCGTTTCCAGCGCCTTGGCCTCAAGCGGCTTGGCCTTGCGCTCGCGCGCCTCGCGCGGATCCTTCGGTCCCTTGAACAGGTCGAACGGGTCGCGCATGCGGTTATAGTAGCCGGCCCGGCCGGAACGCATCTGGGCCATATCGGGCGACGATCGCGTCGAGGCTCCGTTGGCGCCCATCTTCCAGGTCGGCCTGTGCCCGGTCATGGCTTCCTTCTGGAAGCGCGCGACCTCGGTGTCCGGCACGCCGGAAAAGTAGTTGAAGCCCTTGTTGTACTCGCGCACATGATCGAAGCAGAAGTGGAAATACTCGCCTTCCTTCATGCGCCCGACGGGCGCACGATGGGTGCCCGCTTCCTTGCAGCCGTCCCACTGGCAGATCGGCGAGTGCGACTTCAGCTCCGCGTCCTTGTCGGGGCGGACGCGAATCTTCTCGAAATATTTGGGGTACGGCTTCATCTTACCCATTTATGGGGCGTTCGCAGATGCGAAACAAGAATTGACATTTTCGCGATCATCGCCCTAACCGCTGAATCGCGGCATAAAGCAGGCGAACGGCGGATTTTGTTGCTCGGCGGCGGCCCCTTGCGAAACCGATTTTCGGTTTCCAGGCCGAGACGCCAGCGATATGTGGTGAAGGGAGATGGCGATGTCCATACAGGCGACCATGGAAGACAAGCTCAATAAGGCATTTTCGCCGGACAGGCTGGTTATCATCAACGAGAGCCATCTCCATGCCGGCCACCACCATCACGGCTCCGACCATCACGGCACTTATGACGGCACCGGCGAGACGCATTTTCGCGTCCGCGTCGTCGCTTCCGCCTTTGCCGGCATGAGCCGCATCGACCGTCACCGCGCCGTCAATGAACTGCTTGCCGACGAATTGAAGGCCGGCGTGCACGCGCTGGCGATCGAACCGGCGGCTCCCGGCGAAAAGACCCGCTGGTAGCTCGGTTCCGCCGATCGTTTTTCGCCGCGCTCAGAGCACCGCTTCGATGAGGAACGGCCCGCGCCGTGACAGCGCGCTGTCCAGCAGCGCCTCGAAGCGCTCGCATGTATCGGCGCGAGCCGCCTCCACGCCCATGCCTTTGGCCAGCGACACCCAGTCGAGCGAGGGATGGTCGAGGTCGAGCATGCGCCTGGCGTTCTCGCCGATCGCGCCCACGCCGACATCCTTCATCTCGCCATGCAGGATTGCATAGGTTCGATTGGAAAACACGATCGTCACCACGTCGAGCTTTTCCCGCGCCTGCGTCCACAATCCCTGTACCGTGTACATGCCGCTGCCGTCGGCTTCGAGGTTGATCACCTTGCGGTCCGGACAGGCGATTGCCGCCCCGGTCGCCATCGGGATGCCGCCGCCGATCGATCCGCCCGTGCCCATCATGTAGTCGTGCGGCGCTGCAAAGGCCGACAGCGCGAAGAAACGCCTGGCCGAGGTGACCGCTTCATCGCAAACGATCGCATCGGCCGGCAGTCTGCGCGCCACCGACAGCGCGATGGCATCTTCCGTCAGCTTGCCGTTCGGCGTTGCCTCGTCGGGAAAAGCGGCCGCGAGCACCCGTTGTTGTGACGACTTGATGCCAAGTTCGTCGCGAAGCGCCTCAAGCGCCGCATGCAGATCGTCGCCATGGGCGGCCAGTGTCAGCACCTCGCAGCCTTCCCGAACGAGCCGTCCCGGTTTTCCCGGATAGGCGAAGAAGGCAACCGGCTCCTTCGCGCCGACCAGGATCAGAACATCGACATCCCTGAGCACAGCCATCGCCGCGTCGACCGGATAGGGAATGCGGGTCGGCACGACACGCCCGCGCCCGCGTTGCATCCGTGCGATCAGAACCTCGCCGAACAGGCGGACATCGCTGCCCGTCGAAATCTGCCCGGCGATGGCGAGCGCATCGGCGCGTGCGGCCTTTCCGCGAACGATCATGCCTGCCCGGCCCGGAGCGGTACGGATCACCGCGGCGACCTTGCGCACGGCGTCCATATCGACGGCCGGCGCTGGCACCAGCTTCACCTTGCCGACCGAAACCGCGTCGACTGCGCCCCAGGCAGCATCCGCCGGCAGGATCATCGTCGCGACGCCGGGCGGTGTCAGCGAGGCGCGAAAGGCTGCTTCAGCTGCCGGCACGATATCGGCCGAGCCCTTGACGCGGCCGACCCAGTTGGACATCGGCGCCGCAAGGCTCTCGATATCGCTGGTGAGCGGGGCATCGAGCGGCAGATGGTAAGAGGCGTGGTCGCCGACGATGTTGATCATCGGGCTGAAGGCGCGCCGGGCATTGTGCATGTTGGCGAGCCCGTTGGCCAGGCCGGGACCGGTATGCAGCAGCGTCGCGGCCGGCCGATCGGTCATCCGCGCATAGCCATCGGCGGCACCCGTCACCACGCCCTCGAACAGCCCGAGCACGCAACGCATTTTCGGCTTGCGGTCAAGTGCTGCAACGAAATGCATTTCGGAGGTGCCGGGATTGGCAAAGCAGACCGTCACATCATTGGCCAGAAGCACGTCACACAGGACATCGGCGCCGTTCATGCAATTCCCTCCCGCTCACGATCGAAGAGCACTTGCACCCGGGCGCGCCCGCACAGCAATATCCCGCCGCCACTTTTGGTCTGATCCAGTGCCGTAAGGATCAGCCAACCGTCGATTTCAGGAATGCCAGCGCGGCCGCGGTCAGCGCATCGCCGTCCTCGCCGAAATCGCGATTGATCGACATATGCGTGTAGGCGCTGCCGTCGAACAGCGTGACCTGGGTGCCCGTCGCGCGCAGGCGCTCGGCAAAGGCCTTGGAGTCCTCGCCGCGGCCAGGAGCGCGCGAATAGGCAATGAACGTCGGCGGGTGCCTGCGGCCGTCGACATGGCTGGCCGGCGACAGTGCCGCCCATTGCGCGGGATCGGAAAAGACGCGGGCATAGGCCCGCACCATGCCGCCCTTCCTGGCAAGTGCTGCAAGATCATAGGCCCTGGTGTCGTTGAGGATGAGCGCGGCTATGCCCGGCAATCCGCCGCGCATGCCGGTCAGCGCAACCAGATGGCAGCCGGCCGAATGGCCCATGCCGACGATACGGCTGGGATCGCCGCCATGCCGGGCGATGTTGGCCCTGATGTAGGCGTAGGCCTTTTCGACGTCCCCGGCCTGGGTGGCGACATCGGCCTGCGGCAGCATGCGGTAATCGATGGAGACGAAGCAGAAGCCGTTGGCGAGCAGGAAGGCCGGTTTGGCGTCGACCTGACTGCGTTTGCCAAACTGCCAGGTGCCGCCATGAACGAAAAACACGACCGGCAGGCCGATTGCACCATCGGGCGCATAGATGTCGAGCTTGGCCGGCCCGTAGTCGAAGGTCTTTAGCGTGGGTCGGCGTGTTTCCGACGCGGCCGATGCTTCCAATGGCAGCATCGCCGCCACCGAGGCCACGATCAGGCTTCGTCGATCGATCATCACTGTCTCCTGACGAGGCAAGACTGCACGCGGCGGCCCCAGCCGTCCAGTCAGGGATTCGCAACACACCCGCTACCCGCGATGAATGCCGCTCCGCACCGAGCGCCTTGATCTCGCGGAATGGCCTCAAATCCTCATGATCGTAGCCACCTCTTCACATCAAGGGAACAAACGGTACCCCCCGGCAGTTGAATGCGAGACGAGCCGAATGGAAGCCACAGCGGCTCCGAGGGCAAAAGCATCATGCGAGAAAACCAGTCTGACGTCTTTGATCTGTTTTCGGAAATTTACACCAACGCGGCGCAGGAAGAGATCAGCATCCAGCAATATCTCCTTGCCTGCCGCGAGGACAAGTCGATGTATGCCTCGGCGCCTGAACGGATGGTCGAGGCGATCGGCGAGCCGAACCTGGTCGACACCAGCAAGGATGAGCGGCTCGGCCGCATTTTCTCCAATCGGACCCTGAAAGTGTACCCCTCCTTTGCGGACTTTTATGGCATGGAGGACACAATCGAGCGCATCGCCGGCTATTTTCGCTATGCGTCCCAGGGGCTCGAGGAGCGCAAGCAAATCCTCTATTTGCTTGGCCCCGTGGGCGGCGGCAAATCCTCCCTTGCCGAGCGGCTGAAGAAGTTGATGGAACAGCGCCCGATCTACACGCTGAAGGTCGGCAATCAGGTCAGCCCGGTTTTCGAATCGCCGCTTGGTCTTTTCCATCCTGATCGCATGGGCGACCTGCTGGAGGAAAAATACGGCATTGCCCGACGCCGGTTGAATGGGCTCATTTCGCCATGGGCGGCCAAGCGCCTCGACGAACTTTCCGGCGACATTTCCAAGTTCAGCGTCGTCAAGCTGATGCCGTCGCGACTGCGCCAGATCGGCATCGCCAAGACCGAGCCCGGCGACGAGAACAATCAGGACGTTTCGGCCCTGGTCGGCAAGGTGGACATCCGGCAATTGGAAAACTTCAGCCAATCCGATCCGGACGCCTATTCCTATAGCGGCGGACTGAACCGGACCACCCAGGGCCTGCTTGAATTCGTCGAGATGTTCAAGGCGCCTATCAAGGTCCTGCATCCGCTGCTGACCGCTACCCAGGAAGGCAGCTACAACGGCACCGAAAATTTCGGCGCCTTTCCCTACCAGGGGATCATCGTGGCCCATTCCAACGAGTCGGAATGGCTGCAGTTCAAGAACAACAAGAACAATGAGGCTTTTCTCGATCGCATCCTCGTGGTCAAGGTGCCGTATTGTCTTCGGATAACCGAAGAGCGGCAGATCTACGAGAAACTGCTGCGGGAGAGCGAATTGGCCGCCAGTCCTTGCGCTCCCGAGGTGCTGGACATCCTCAGCCGGTTTACCGTCTCGACACGCTTGGCCGAGCACGACAATTCGCCGCTCTACACCAAGATGCGCGCCTATGATGGCGAGAACCTCAAGGAGGTCGACCCCAAGGCAAAGTCGGTTCAGGAATATCGGGACGCCGCCGGCGTCGACGAGGGCATGGCAGGCGTCAGCACGCGCTTTGCCTTCAAGATCCTGTCGCAGACCTTCAACTATGACACCGAAGAGGTGGCCGCCGACCCCGTGCACCTCATGTACATCCTGGAGGAGGCAATCAAGCGCGAACAGTTTCCGAAGGAGACGGAAGCCGCCTATCTGGAGTTCATCAAGTCCGAGCTGGCCGCGCGGTATGCCGAATTCATCGGCCATGAGATCCAGAAAGCCTATCTGGAATCGTACAGCGAGTACGGCCAGAATCTTTTCGACCGCTACATCGCCTATGCCGACGCCTGGATCGAAGACCAGGACTACAAGGATCCCGACACCGGCCAGATCCTCAACCGCGAGGTTTTGGACAACGAGCTTTCGCAGGTCGAAAAACCGGCCGGCATCGCCAATCCCAAGGACTTCCGCAATGAGGTGGTGAAATTCACGCTGCGCGCCCGTGCAAGAAACCATGGCCGCAACCCGGCCTGGACAAGTTACGAAAAGCTGCGGGAAGTCATCGAGAAACGCATGTTCGGCCAGGTCGAGGACCTCTTGCCGGTGATCAGTTTCGGCTCCAAACAGGACAGCGTCACGGAAAAGCGGCACCATGAATTCGTGCAGCGGATGGTCGAGCGCGGCTACACCGAGCGGCAGGTTCGTCGCCTTGTGGACTGGTACATGCGGGTGAACAGGGCGGGTTAGAGAACCCGGATGGTTCCATGCCGATCTTCATCGACCGCCGCCTGAACCCGAAAGACAAGAGTCTCGGCAATCGCCAGCGCTTCCTGCGACGCGCGCGCGAGGAATTGAAGCGGAGCATACGCGACCAGATCCGCACCGGCAGGATTGCCGACGCGGATTCCGAGCACGCCGTGCGCATGCCCGAAAGAGGCACAAGCGAGCCGAGCTTCAACAACGCCCGCGACAGCGGCAGGCGCCAGCACATCTTGCCGGGCAACAGGCATTTCTCCGCTGGAGACCTGATCCCCAAGCCCGGCGGAGGCGGGGGAGCGTCGTCCCCGGGAAACAAGGCATCCGAGGACGACTTTCGTTTCGTACTGTCGCGCGAGGAAGTGCTCGATCTTTTCTTCGAGGATCTCGAACTCCCCGACATGGTCAAGCTCAACCTCAAGGAGATCCTTGCCTTCAAGCCGCGCAGGGCGGGCTTCGCCGCCACCGGTTCGCCGACCAACATCAATGTCGGCCGCACGATGCGCAACAGCCACGGCCGCCGCATTGCGCTGAGGCGCCCCAAGCAGGTCGAACTGGATGCGATCCTCGAGGAAATCGCCTCGCTCGAGGAGGCGCCATTCAGCGCCGACGCGCGCCGGCGTATCGCGGCGTTGCGCGAAGAGCTTGACCGGCTGGAACGACGACGCCGACGGATTGCCTATGTCGATCCGGTCGACATCCGCTTCAACCGCTTCGATTCCCGGCCGGTGCCGAACGCCAATGCCGTCATGTTCTGTCTGATGGACGTGTCCGGGTCCATGGGCGAGCGCGAGAAGGATCTGGCCAAGCGCTTCTTCGTGCTGCTGCACCTGTTCTTGAAACGGCGCTACGACCGCATCGAGATTGTCTTCATCCGCCACACGCACCTGGCTCAGGAGGTCGACGAGGAAACATTTTTCTACAACACCCAAAGCGGCGGCACTGTCGTTTCCACCGCGCTGGAGGAAATGCACCGTATCATCGCCAGCCGCTACCCGGCCCACGACTGGAATATCTATGCCGCCCAGGCCTCGGACGGCGACAATTTCGCCGGCGATTCAGAGCGATGCATTTCGCTGCTCAACGGCGAGCTCATGCGGCTGTGCCAGTATTTTGCCTATGTCGAGATCATCGACGAGCGTGAAGCCCATATTTTCGGCTCGACCGAAAACGGGACATCGCTGTGGCGTGCCTATAATGCCATCGACCAGAAATGGCCGAACTTCCAGATGAGCCGCATCGCTACGCCCGCCGATATCTACCCGGTCTTTCGCCAGCTCTTCGGCAGGCAGCCGGTCTCCCTCAAGCGGGCATGAGGGTTCCCGATGGTCCGACAAGCCAGCAAATCCAGCCTGCTTTTCTCAGGGTCCGACTGGGATTTCAAAACATTGTCGCGGGCCTATGACGCGATCGAGGCACTTGCGGTCGAAGAGCTTCATCTGGACACCTATCCTGTTCAGATGGAGATCATCTCCTCGCAGCAGATGCTCGACGCCTATTCGTCCATCGGCATGCCATTGATGTACCGTCACTGGTCTTTCGGCAAACATTTCCTCCACCAGGATCTGCTCTATCGCAAGGGCGGGCGAGGGCTTGCTTATGAACTGGTCATCAATTCCAATCCCTGCATCGTCTATCTGATGGAGGAAAACACCATGGCCCTGCAGGCCTTGGTGACGGCCCATGCAGCGCTCGGGCACAATCATTTCTTCAAGAACAATCAATTGTTCAAACAATGGACGGATGCAGGTGCGATCCTCGGCTACCTGGACTTCGCCAAGGGCTACATAGTCCGTTGCGAGGAGCGGCACGGCCTCGCCGCCGTCGAGGCTGTTCTCGATTCCGCCCACGCGCTGATGGATCAGGGCGTGTTTCGCTATCACCGGCCGCCGAGGCTGTCTTCGGAACGGCAACGCGAAGGAATTCGCGAGCGTCTCGAATACGAGGAGCGCTCCTACAACGACTTGTGGCGTACGCTGCCGCCTTCGCAGCAAGCGGCCAACGACAAGGGCCAGGACCCGGAGCGGAAGAAATCGCTCAACCTGCCTGAGGAAAACCTGCTCTATTTCCTGGAAAAGAACAGCCCGGTCCTGGAGCCCTGGCAGCGTGAGATCATCAGGATCGTTCGGGTCATCGCGCAATATTTTTACCCGCAACGGCAAACACAGGTGATGAACGAGGGCTGCGCCACGTTCGTGCACTATACGCTGATGAACATGCTGTTCGACCGTGGCCAGATCAGCGAAGGCGCCATGCTCGAAATCCTGCGCAATCATTCCAACGTGGTCTTTCAGCCGGCCTTCGACGATCCGCGTTTTTCCGGCATCAACCCCTATGCTCTCGGCCTCGACATGATGCAGGACATTCAGCGCATTTCGACCAAACCCACGGCCGAGGACCGCGATTGGTTCCCCGACATCGCCGGCCAGGGCAACTGGCGCGAGGTCCTGCTTGACGCCTGGGCCGAGCATCGCGACGAATCCTTCATCCGCCAGTACCTCAGTCCGGCCTTGATCCGGAAATGGCGGTTTTTTGTGCTTGGCGACGCTGCCGACCAACCGCATTGTCTGGTCGCCTCGATCCACGATGAGCGCGGCTACGCCAAGATACGCGCCACGCTCGCCAACAGCTATGATCTCGGCGCGAACCGGCCGGACATTCAGGTGGTGGATGTCGATCTGCTCGGCGACCGCCATTTGCGCCTGCAGCACAAGGTCAATGACGGCATCCTTCTCGAGGATGCCAGCCGCGACGCCACGCTTCGTCACATCCGCAGGCTTTGGGGTTATGAAGTCAGCCTGGCGGCCATGGATGCCGAGACCGGCGCGACGATCCACGAACGCTCGACCAACCAGATCGCCGGATGACGTGCCCCGGCCTCCCTGCGCGTATCAGGTGTCGCCGGCTGGCCTGATCCTCAGCCTTGCGATCCGGTTCTTGTCGCGTTTCATGACGATGAAGCGCTTGCCGTGGAACGTAAAAGCCTGCTTCTCCTCGGGGATCGATTGCGTCTCGTGAATGACGAGGCCGGCAATGGTGGTGGCCTCCTCATCCGGCAGGTTCCAGTCGAGAGCCCGGTTGAGGTCACGGATCGGCACCGTACCGTCGACGACCACGGAGCCGTCGGCCTCCTGCTTGACGCCCTGTATGTCGACATCATGCTCGTCGGCGATCTCGCCGACGATCTCCTCGATAATGTCCTCCAGCGTCACCAGTCCTTCGACCTCGCCATATTCGTCGACGACGACGGCGAAATGCGCTTTGCGGCGAAGGAAGGCGTTGAGCTGTTCCTGCAAGGTTGTCGTGTCGGGCACGAACCAGGGCTTCGAGGCGATCTTCATCACTTCGATCCTGGAGAAGTCGTTGCCGACTTCGTTCAAGGCGCGCAGCAGATCCTTTGCATGCAGCACGCCGACGATGTTGTCGAGCGAGCCTTTCCACAGCGGCATGCGGGTGTGCGGGCTTTGCAAGATCTCGCGCACCACCGCTTCCGGCGCATTGTCGGCATTGACCGAGCGCATGTTGGTGCGGTGGACCATGATGTCGGAGACTTCGAGTTCGGCGAGATCGAACAGGCCGCCGACGCGGTCGCGATCCTCGCGCACCACCTGGCCGTCGCGGCGGAAATCGTCGACCGCGCCGCGCAATTCGTCCTGGCTGGAACGCTGCGGCTCGATGCGTGAAAGCTCGTAGCCGAACATGGCAAGCAGGCGCGTGCGCACGGCAACAAGCAGCACGATGAGGATGGCAAGGACGGCGACGACGATCCAGCCGGGCTCGTTCATCTCCGGTCGCTTTCCCTGGGGTGATTCTCCCTGAGGAACGACAGCACTTCCGAGGCCGGCACGTCCTTGGCGATGAAGGCCTGACCGATGCCGCGCGTCAGGATGAAGGTCAGCGCGCCGCGCGACACCTTCTTGTCCTGGGTGATGAAGGCCAGCAGCGCCTCGGCGTCAGGCAGATCGCCCGGGATGTCGGCTATCCGCCAAGGCAGGCCGACGGCGCGCAGATGCGCCTCGACGCGCGCGGCATCGTCGGGGCTTGCCAGATTGAGCCGCGACGAGAACCGGTAGGCCAGCGCCATGCCGATGGCGACCCCTTCGCCATGGACGAGGCGGGCTCCGTCATACTGGGTGGCGGCTTCCAGCGCGTGGCCGAATGTGTGGCCGAGATTGAGCAGCGCGCGGTCGCCGGTCTCGAACTCGTCGCGCGCAACCATTTCGGCCTTGGCGCGGCAGGCTTCGGCAATCGCCTGCGCCCTCTCCGGCCCGCCGGCAAAAACCTGGATCCAATTCTTTTCCAGCCAGGCGAAAAACTCCGGCCGGTCGATGAGCCCGTATTTGGCGAGCTCGGCATAGCCGGCGCGGAATTCCCGGATCGGCAGCGTGTCCAGCACCCCGGTGTCGGCCAGCACCAGTTTCGGCTGATGGAAGACGCCGACGAGGTTCTTGCCGCGTGGGCTGTTGATGCCGGTCTTGCCGCCGACCGAGGAATCGACCTGCGCCAGCAGCGAGGTCGGGATCTGCACGAAACTCATGCCGCGCCGCACGATGCCGGCGGCAAAGCCGGCAAGGTCGCCGATAACGCCGCCGCCGAAGGCGATGACAATGTCGCCGCGCTCCAGTTTCGCAGCCAGCACACCGTCGACCACCTCTTCGAGATGAGCAAAACTCTTGGTCTTCTCGCCGGGCGGCAACGTGATCACGGCGGTCTGGATGCCGTCCGTTTCGAGGCTGGCCTGAAGGGCAGCGAGATGCGCTGCCGCGACATTGGCGTCGGTGACGACCGCGGCGCGTGTACCCGGCAGGCGGCCCGATATCTCGGCGCCCGCGCGGGCCAACAACCCCGAACCTATCAGGATATCGTAGGTCCGGTCGCCAAGGCCGACTTCGACGACAACGGGTGCCTCGATGCTCACTGTTCCACCTCGCCCGTCGCCGTCGTCTCATCGATGCCGAAATGCCGGCACAGCGCATCCACCACCTCGGTCGCGATGACTTCCTTGCGGTCGTCGCGGGTCGGCACGGTGACATCAGATGTCGCGTAGACCGGATAGCGCTCGCCCATCAGCCGCTCCAGCACGGCGCGCGGATCGGCACTTTTCAACAATGGCCGGTTCTGTTTCTTGGAGACGCGGTCCATCAGAAGATCGAGCTCGGCCTTCAGCCATACCGACACGCCCTGCGCTGCAATCGCCTCGCGCGTCTGCGCATTCATGAAGGCGCCGCCGCCGGTCGACAGCACCTGCGGGCCGTTTTCCAGCACGCGCAGGATGACGCGCTGCTCCAGCGCCCGGAATTCGGTCTCGCCATAGCGCTCGAACAGCTCCGGAACGGTCATGCGCGAGACGCTTTCGATCTCCTGGTCGCTGTCGATGAAGGGCAGAGCCAGCATCGTCGCCACCTTGCGGCCGATCGCCGTCTTGCCGGCACCCATCAATCCGACGAAGACGACGGAACGGCTGCCCAGCCGGCCAAGCAACGCGGCGTAGGTCTCGTCTGGAGGATTTGCTGGCAGCGCGTTCATCGGATGTTTCGAAGGCCCTCTTTGCCGGCGTATCGACATGAAAAGCCCGTTTGCGTCAAGCGTGGCAAGTGCCTTGAACCCGATATGGACCGGCAAGGTCTGCATCAGAAGTTGCTAACAGGCCTCCGCTTCGTCCTTGAATTGGCCGGATTGGCGTCCCATAAGGGGACAGGGTTTGGAAACGCAGAACAAGAAGACGGGCGAAAACTGATGCCGACACTGTTTCGCTTTGTCGTGGTAACAGCGATTCTGGCAGGTATTGCCTACGGTGCGATGTTCGCACTGGTGATGTTCGTGGAGCCCAAAAAGGGCGAAATGAGCGTGCGCATCCCTCCGGAAAAGCTGAATCCCAAGAAAAGCTGAACCCGAAGAAAAGTTGAATGAACAGCGCCGCCCGCATCGAAGCCTTTCTGGAAATGATGAGCGCCGAGCGGGGCGCGGCCGAAAATACGCTTTCCTCCTACCGCCGCGACCTCGAGGACGCTTCTGGCGCGATCGATGGCGGGCTGGCCGGTGCCGCCGCCGCCGATATCCGCGCCTATCTCGACGACATTGCCGCCCGCGGCTTTGCAGCCACGTCACAGGCGCGCAAACTGTCGGCGATCCGCCAGTTCTTCAAATTCCTCTACGCCGAAGGCCTGCGGGGCGATGACCCGACCGGCACGCTGGACAGCCCGAGAAAGGGCCGCCCGCTGCCCAAGACGATGAGCGAGGCCGACACCGGCCGGCTGATCGACCGAGCGGCGCTTGAGGCCGGCGATGCCTCGTCGGGCGATGGGGACAGTCTGGCGTCACTGCGCCTGCATGCGCTGGTCGAGGTGCTTTACGCCACCGGCCTGCGCGTTTCCGAGCTGGTCGGCCTGCCGGTGACGGTGGCGCAGCGCGACGACCGTTTCTTCATGGTGCGCGGCAAGGGCGACAAGGAGCGCATGGTGCCGCTCTCGGCCAAGGCACGCGCGGCGATGAAGACCTGGCTCGCCGCCCGCGCCAAGGTGCCAGCCTTTGCCGACAGTCCGTTCCTGTTTCCGGCCGCCTCCGACAGCGGCTATCTCTCGCGTCAGGTCTTTGCGCGTGACCTGAAGGGGCTGGCGGCAAGGGCCGGCATCGCCTCGGCGAAGATCTCGCCGCACGTGCTGCGCCATGCTTTCGCCAGCCATCTCCTGCAGAACGGCGCCGATCTCCGGGCCGTGCAGCAATTGCTTGGCCATGCCGACATATCGACGACACAGATTTACACCCATGTGCTGGAAGAGCGGCTGGTGCGGCTGGTCAACGATCATCATCCGCTTGCCGACTAGGCCTCATATCGCTATGTGAGGACGACATTTCACCGCCCGGAGCCTTGGATTCAAGGGATCCGTCAGCCACTGCCTTCCGACGTATCGGTCCGCTCACGCATGTATAATTACCTCGATTTCGAAAAGCCGGTGCAGGACCTCGAGGGCAAGATCCTCGAGCTGAAGAAGCTTGCCGAGAATGGCGAGGCGGTCGATGTCGGCGACGAGATCAGCCGTCTTGAGAAGCGCTCCCGCGACGCGCTGCGCGACGCCTACAAGGCGCTGACGCCGTGGCAGAAGGTGCAGGTGGCTCGCCATCCCGACAGGCCGCATTGCGTCGACTATATCAAGGGCCTGCTCACCGATTTCACGCCGCTGGCCGGCGACCGCAATTTCGGTGAGGACCAGGCGATCGTCGGCGGTTTCGCCCGTTTCCGCGGCGAACCCATTGCCATCATCGGCCAGGAAAAAGGTTCCGACACAGCCAGCCGCCTGAAACACAATTTCGGATCGGTTCGCCCGGAGGGCTACCGCAAGGCGGTACGGCTGATGGAACTGGCCGACCGCTTCAAGATCCCGCTGCTGACGCTGGTCGACACGGCTGGCGCCTATCCCGGTGTCAACGCCGAGGAGCGCGGCCAGGCGGAGGCTATCGCCCGTTCAACCTCGACCTGTCTCGGCCTGAAAGTGCCGTCGATCTCGGTGGTCATCGGCGAAGGCGGTTCGGGCGGCGCCATTGCCATCGCCACCGCCAACCGCGTCTACATGCTCGAACACGCCATCTATTCGGTGATTTCGCCGGAAGGTGCCGCCTCGATCCTGTGGCGCGACACAACGCGATCGAAGGACGCGGCGACCAACATGAAGATCACCGCGCAGGATCTTTTTGAATTAAAGATCATCGACGCCATCATCCCCGAGCCGCTCGGCGGTGCGCATCGCGGCGCCGAAACGGTGATCGCCGCGACCGGAGACCTCATCGCCAGGACGATGAAGGATTTTGCCGGCGCCAACACCGATTTCCGCGAGCAGCGCCGCGAAAAATACCTGGCCATGGGCCGCAGTCTCTGACCACAGGCAGCCTTGGCCGCAACAATGTGGCGGGGCGGAGCATTTTTGCCACAAAAATGCCGCTGCATTCGGCTCAATGAGACTGCCGCAGGGGGATGCGTCGGCACTTGCGGTAAGGAATTTATTAGGGTTAACGGGCTTAGGGTCCGTCGATGCGCAGTGTAGCAGCCGGGGCAGGAAGCGTCCTGGCGCCAGAGAAAAGACGATATCCGTAGCCATGTTTGTCAAGCTTGCCCGCACCGGAATCCTGATCGCTGCCCTCGGCGTTGCCGGCTGCAACAATTCGTCGATGAAGGATTTTGCCCCGGAGGCCAACAAGCCGCTGCCCGACAAGATCCTTGCCGACATGAAGGCCAAGGGCATGGTCCGCACCTCGTCGGTGATGGCCCGCATCTTCAAGGAAGAAGGCAAGCTCGAGATCTGGAAGGCCAAGACCAACGGCCGCTACGACATGGTCGCCAGCTACGACATCTGCAAATGGTCGGGCAAGCTCGGGCCGAAATACACAGAGGGCGACCGCCAGGCGCCGGAAGGCTTCTACACGGTGCGCCCGGCGCAGATGAATCCGCGCTCGAACTACCATTTGTCCTTCAACATCGGCTATCCCAACGCCTATGACCGCGCCAATGGCCGTACCGGCTCCAATTTGATGGTGCACGGCGCCTGCTCGTCGTCGGGCTGCTATTCGATGACCGATGCGCAGATCGAGCAGATCTATGCCTTCGGCCGCGACGCATTCCAGGGCGGCCAGACCGAGTTCCAGATCCAGGCGTTTCCGTTCCGCATGACCGCCGCCAACATGGCGCGCTACCGCAACGACCCCAATTACGACTTCTGGAAGATGCTGAAGGTCGGCTACGACAATTTCGAGATCACCAAGGTGCCGCCGAAGGTCGATGTCTGCGAGAAGCGTTATGTCTTCAACCAGGTTGCCGCCGACGGTCAGACATTCGATCCGACCGGCGCCTGCCCGGCGACCACGCAACCTGATTCGCTGAAGAGCGCCTACAATTCCTACATGAGCACCTACGACGCTGCGTTCAGCGGCGCGGTCAAGGCCAGCGTGCCGGCGCCCAAGCCGACCATCGCCGGCATCAAGGAAGCCAGCATCGTCTCCGACTGGTCCAAGCGCCGCGCACGCGGCGAACGCGTGCCGATCGATCCGCCGTCGCTCAACAATGACGGCTCGGTCACCGAGACGGCACGCATGGGCCGCATCGATTCGCCCGCTGGCCGCAAGATGGCGGCCCTCGATGCCGAAAAGGCGGCCAAGCAGAAGGCCGAGGAGCAGAGGCTCGCTGCCATAGAGGCGGCCAAGCAAGCCAAGGAAGCCGCCAAGGCCCAGGCTCTGGCCGAAAAGGAGGCCGAAAAGGCTGCCAAGGAAGCCCCTGTCGCCACCGCGACCATCGCGGCCCCTTCGGAAGCGGCACCGATGGCTGAGACGCAAGCGGCGAGTGCCGACGAGAGCCGCGTGACGAAGCTGAAGAACAAGCTGCTCGGCATGTTCGGCGGTTGATTTCGCCCGTGGATGATCGCGCCGCTATTTATGACCTCAAGGGGCTGAACTGCCCCTTGCCCGTGCTCAAGGCCAAGAAGCGCCTGGCGGGGATGCAACCGGGCAGCCGGCTCTGGCTGGAGACCACCGACCCGCTGGCCGTCATCGACATTCCGGCATTCTGTTCGGAGAGCGGCCACCAGTTGATTGAAACGGCGGCGGTTTCCGGCGGCCATCGATTCCTGGTCGAGCGCGGCGCGCCGTAATCGTGGGAGCTACCGCCCGGCAATCGCCAGCGGGTTGTTTTCCAGCGCGGCGCGATCGGGCGTGTCGATCGACGGCCGGTTGGTGAAGGCGGCGAACAGCCTGCGGATATAATCTTCGGGCATATCGAGCGTGATCAGCACCAGCCGCGTGCCGCGCTGGCCATCTGGCCAGGACGGCAATTGCACCGGCGGATGCAGGATCTTCTGCACGCCATGGATCACCAAAGGCCGCGACGGGTCTTCCCTGAGCTCGATGACGCCCTTCATGCGCAGCAGGCGCTCGCCATGTGTCGAGCGCAGCAGGTCGAGGAACATCTCGATCGCCGAAAACGGCACCGGGCCGTCATGCACCAGCGAATAGGAACGCACCCGCGAATCGTGGCGATGACCGTGGTCATGGCCATGTTCGTGATCATGCCCATCATGGTGATCATGATCATGATGGTGATGATCATGAGCGGCTTCCTCGCCCAGCCAGCGCCGCACATCAGCGGATTTGGTTGCCGGGTTGTAGAGGCCGCAATCAAACAGCGCCGCCACGCCTGTCCCCGTGTCACCGGCATCGAGCAGTTCGGCGCCCGGATTGATCTGCCGCAGGCGCGCCCGAAGCATTTCCAACTCATTGGGATCGGCGACCAGATCGGCTTTGCTGAGCACGATGCGATCGGCGACGGCAGCCTGCTTGACCGCCTCGACATGGGCGTCGAGCGTGGCGTTGCCGTTGACGGCATCGACCAGCGTGATGACGCCGTCGAGCCGGAAGGCCTGGATCAGCGCCGGATGCGCCATGATCGACTGCAGCACCGGCGCCGGGTCGGCAAGGCCGGTGGTCTCGACGATGACGCGGGCCAGACGGGCGATGCGGCCGGTCTGCAGCCGGTCGACCAGGTCGGCCAGCGTATCGACCAGTTCGCCGCGCACCGTGCAGCAAAGGCAGCCGTCCGAAAGCTGGATGATGCCGTCGGAAGACTGCTCGACCAGCAAATGGTCGATCGCCACCTCGCCGAACTCGTTGATGATTACCGCCGTGTCGGCCAGCGCCGGATCCTTGAGCAGCCGGTTGAGCAGCGTCGTCTTGCCGGCGCCTAGGAAGCCGGTCAGCACCGAGACGGGGATCGGGAAGCCGCTGCCCATTGGCTAGTTCGCAACCTTGGCCGGCTGGTCGCCCTGCGCGGCGGAGCCGGCAATCTTCGGGCCTGCGCCGGCCGGTGCCGGCCTGTCGGGCCGCCAGCTCGGGATCGGCACATCGGCATATTCCTGACCGCCCCGGTCGAGGATGGCCTTCGGCGCCGGACCGGTGGCGCCGCCAAGGCCGACGGCAACCAGCGTCGGCACATGGTCGAGCTTTTCCTGATAGGGCGATTTCGGCACGTCCTTGGCGGCAACTGGCGGCGCCTCCGACTGCTCCTGCGGCGTCTTCTTCTTGCAGACCTCGTCCTTCATGTCGTTGGGCGAGACCGTGTCGCCATAGGGCGCCAGCGTGGTGACGGTGGCCGAGCCGGCGGCAGGCACGTCAAAACCTTGATCGAGCAGTTTTGCCGCGGTCTCGGCACGTGTGACCGCCGATTTCTCGCCAAGCACCACCGCGACCAGCGTGCGCCCGTTGCGGGTCGCCGAACCGATCATGTTGAAGCCGGAAGGGCAGACAAAGCCGGTCTTCATGCCATCGGCGCCGGGATAACGGCCAATCAAGAGATTGTAGTTGGGAATAGCCTTCTTGCCGACGGCAAGGCCCTCGATCGAGAACCACGGCGCATATTGCGGAAATTCGCGGCGGATCGCCATCACCAGCACGGCGAGGTCGCGCGCCGTCGTGTACTGATCCGGCGAATAGAGCCCGTTCGGATTGACGAAATGCGTGCCGTTCATGCCGAGCCGGGTCGCTTCGGCGTTCATCCGGTCGGCAAAGGCCGCCTGCGAACCGCCGACATTTTCGCCCACCGCCATGGCGATGTCGTTGGCCGATTTGACCAGCATCATCTTCAGCGCGTTGTCGAGCCGCATCACCGAGCCCGGCTTGAAGCCCATCTTGCTTGGCGGCTCGGCGGCGGAGTGTTTGGTCACCTTTATCGGCGAATCAAGCTGAACCTCGCCGGCGGCGATCGCCCGAAAGGTGACATAAGCGGTCATCAGCTTGCTCAGCGACGCCGGATACCAGCGCTTGAACGCGTCCTGATGCTGCAGGATTTTGCCGCTGCCGAGATCGAATACGACCACCGGATTGGCCAGCGCCGGCCCGGCCACGACCGACAGCGCGATTGTGCCAACCGAGAATAGTTTGAGGAAATGCCTGTACCGCATGATCAAATCCGAAATCGCCTCTTGCCGTAGTCGCCCCTGGCTCCGTAAGATTTCGTTACGCGATCGCCAGCATGATTGGTCCGACCCTCAAAAACCGGACCGCATCGTTGCGGTGCTATTTACCCTATGTGACGCCAAGATGGCAAAGTGCCTGGCGATCACAATTGCAAGGCAGCGGACGACACCCGCCTGTCCCAACAGCGAGATGGAACCATCATGCCAATCCTGAACCGTGCCGCCGAAATGCAGGACGAAGTTGCCGGCTGGCGCCAGCATCTGCACCAGACGCCAGAACTGAACTTCGACGTCTTCAAGACCGCCGCCTTCGTCACCGAGAAGCTGAAGGCTTTCGGCTGCGACGATGTGGTCACCGGCCTCGGCAAGACCGGCGTCGTCGGCGTCATCCGCGGCCGCCAGGGCGAAGGCCCCACCATCGGCCTGCGCGCCGATATGGACGCGCTGCCGCTCAACGAGATCACAGGCAAATCCTACGCCTCGACCATCCCCGGCAAGATGCACGCCTGCGGCCATGACGGCCACACGGCGATGCTGCTGGGCGCGGCCAAATACCTCGCCGAGACGCGCAACTTCACCGGCTCCGTGGCGGTGATCTTCCAGCCGGCTGAAGAGGGCGGCGGCGGCGGCAACGAAATGGTCAAGGACGGCATGATGGAGCGTTTCGACATCTCCAGGGTGTTCGGCATGCACAACATGCCGGGCCTGCCCGTCGGGCAGTTCGCCATCCGCCCGGGCCCGATCATGGCGGCGACCGCCGAGTTCACCATCACCGTGCGCGGCAAGGGCGGCCACGCGGCGATGCCGCACGGCACGATCGACCCGATCGTCATCACCAGCCAACTGGTCGGCGCCTTGCAGACGATCGCCTCGCGCAGCACCGATCCGGTCGAGGCCGTGGTGGTGTCGGTGACCAAGTTCCACGCCGGTGACGCCTACAACATCATCCCCGAAACGGCCGAAATCGCCGGCACCGTGCGCACCTTGCGCAAGGAGATCGCCAAGAAGTCCGAAGAGCGCATCCGCAGCATATGCGACGGGCTGGCGACCGCGTTCGGGGCAAAGATCGAGGTCGACTACCAGGCAAATTACCCCGTGACCTTCAACCACGCGGAAGAGACGGTGTTTGCCGGTGATGTCGCGATGAGTGTCGCCGGCGACGCCCATGTCCACCGCGGCATCCAGCCGGTGATGGGCGGCGAGGATTTCTCGTACATGCTCGAAGCCCGCCCCGGCGCCTTCATCTTCATCGGCAATGGCGACACCGCCGGTCTCCACAACCCGGCCTACGACTTCAACGACGAGGTCATCCCGCACGGCATGAGCTACTGGGTGAAACTGGCGGAAACCGCGCTGGCTGCCTAGCCAATTCAGCACCTAAACAGCGCGTCCCAAAATTGCTCGCTTTGGAACAGCCAGCTGTGGTGCTCATCTCCATATAGAGGATTTATCGCGCAAAATAATGCGATGTCTTGTCGGCTTGTGAATCAAACTGACAAGACATTTTCACGCACCAGCTCAAGTTCCGCGCGCCCTTCAACGCGATCTACATGCAATATCGATACGTGCACTTTCTGACCTCGCTGGAATGCGCTGTTTGTCCTGAAATCCATTGGCAATTTTGACGAATGGACGAGTCCGTCCAAGCCAGGTTCCAGTTGGACGAACACTCCAAACGCTGCGGTGTTTGCAACAGATCGATGATGCGCTGAACCAACTGGAAATCTCTTGTTTGCTCCTGCCCAGCCATTGGCGGCAATTTCAGCTTCAAATCGAGAGAGTTTACTACGTGCCGCTGACAAATCTATAAGCTTTGCCAAATCGTCGTTGTCGAAGATCGAGCGATACGCTGCAACCTCTTTTGAGCGGTGCATTTCAAGCTCCTCCAGCAGGTCCTCAGCGTTCTCAAGCACTGTTGCGCTGGTGTAGTGCTGCTTCGTATCGCCGATACGATTGGCTATCCGGGATGCAACGCTCTCTTTCTCGAACCAGCTATCTTCTGCTATTGCCGCAAGATAATATTGTTCCAGGTAAATTCTTTCATGGACATGTCCCGCAGGCGCGATCGCCACAAGATCGTCATCAGTAATATCTTTCACGCGAAAATCTTCGCAAACAATGCAGAAACCACGGACCAAATATTCTAGTTCTCTACGAAACACGGCCTCCTCCACCCCAAAAGCGGCGACCTGATTACGCAATAGTGCCACGCGCACGTAGCCCTTCATTCGGTCATTTCCAGGTGAGTTATATATGTTGAGAAGAACTCGTAGCAGCAGAAGCCGCGCAAAAAAATGAGGCCGACTATCTCGAAAATCGGCAGCAAAGACGTTCTTCAGATAGGAAGCATCGCTGTCGTAAAATCGCTGGTTGGCCCTCAATAAGACGCTTGTTACAAGGCTTAATGGCAAAACGTGGCGACCCTCTGACAGTCGGATCTTTGTAATTTCGTCAGTGCCAATATGTCCGCTCGTGCAAAACTCTAAGAATATTTCCAATGCTCTTCGCATATTTCTACCGGACAGACCTACAATTAGTCTTCTGACATACCTATCGTGCTCAAATATTGATCGAACTATCGAGGAAAAATAATATCCCTGATCTGAAGCAGGATACTCTACTTGAATACCATTAGGCAGATCGTACCGAAGCAACTTCTCACCACTTTTCGCAAGTTCACGGAGCGCAAGATTTACGCGGCTTGCGAGGATCCGCTGAAACAGTGGCGGCTCGATCCGAAATACCAAATCCTTAAGAGCCGTGTCCAACGGGGGTTCATTCCGATGGTTGTCGTAAGTCTCTTCGCGCAACGGGAGGAGTACTAATCCACGAAATTCGCGCTGCAACCACTGAGCTGCCTCGAACATCAGTAATTGCTCTTCGCGGAGGCGCTTGTCAGAATTGTCGAGGACGATAATCAACAGTATGCCTTTTTCTGTCGAGCAGTATCTGGCGGTATTAACGGCAACCGCATGACGATTGGCCATAAGCGCGGTCAACATGTCGGCCAGCTTCGAATCAAAGAGCCCAGGCGTGCTCGAATACAACCGACCCACGCCCTTCCGAAAATCGTTTACTTCGATGGAATGAACTGCCTTCAACCCTTCAAGCGAGGCGAAATTAATCTTTGGATTTGCACCAATGCAGCCTCGGATTATTTCCTCCCGGAGCCATGGATATATTTCATCGCGCGAGATGGGTGCCGGATTCATATCGACGCGTATCCAGAGCGTCTTTGAACGAATGTCTGACGGCAAGGCCACGTCTTGCAGATAGTCTACGAAGGTGGATTTTCCCGCACCGGCACTCCCAATAAGGAGCATAACCTTGTGTTCAAGCGCGCGCGCATTACGGAATGGCTTGATAATTTCAGCCGGATTGCCCGTATCTTCTAATGTCTTGGAGTTACTGACCGATGGCGGCGTCGCCGCCCGAATGACCTTATCGATCGGCTCGATGTATCGTTCTCGACGCTTAGAGCTGATGTAGGCCTGTCGAGCGATGACGCTACGATCTGCACGCGACTGCGGGTTGAACAGGTGCGCAAAATCCGTCGTGATGGTAGCGCCAAAGGAATTGACTGGCACTTGCTCTTTCTGTTTCGCAAGCCCCCCAACGAGTTTTACAGGCTTCCAATATCTCGAGGGTTTTATGACGGGCAGCAAGGATGTATAATACTTTTCCAAAGTAACGGAGCCAAACAGCTTGATCAGCTCACTCATTTGCGGTGAGTACCTGTCAATTTGATCAAACGAGATGTCTAAAACAGGCTTTGCCTGATCATGCCAGCCAGCGAGAAGTTGATTTCCATTAGACGCAATAACACGCGAAGCTGGATTCAAACCACTTGGATGAATGGCGTTTAGCTCGCTCGCGTAGAGACGGGCTTCCCTAAAGGCCTCGAACACATCGGCCCCGGGTTTTTTACCTTCGACCACCAGCAATGGAATGGTGCCCTGGGTTACCAAATAATCCGGAACATAACTTTTCAGATCACTGCCTTTGCCAATTGTGAATTTCCGAAGATTCTTCTGCGCACTCACTTGCGCGGGGTCGAAACCCAGCCCTGAGGGGGCTTCCCCGATCAACAATGGATAGAGGAATTTATGCTCTACGTCGCGCTCGTTCTCGAGCTTCGACAAGTCCGGTTTCTCAAAATCCATTTTTGCCACCCCGTGCAGACGCTTCATATCACTCTCACCGCAAACACGGAGCAAGTGATTTCAAGTTCCAATCGATATGAAAGGCGCGATCAAGGCCTTCGGGAATGCCACACGCGACGCTGACAATGACGCGGAATGCCTTCGGCCGGCCTCTTGGCGAAACGATCCGAAGCGGCTATGTGTCGGGCCGCGTGGTCCCGTAGCTCAGTAGGATAGAGCGGCAGATTCCTAATCTGTAGGTCACAGGTTCGATTCCTGTCGGGATCACCACGCTTTTCACCAGCTTAGCAACTGACGTCGTACTTTTCGCGAAACAGTGCAACGAATTCTAATCTCGGCGGGAATGCATCGCCGAACAAGGAACGATCCAGCTTCGCTCCGAAGAGCGGGCACTACAATGGCCCTTTTGTCTGGCCGAAGGCTGCCGGCAGGATCATTGCGAGGTGATGGTTGACCGTGGTGCGCTGTGACCTAGCTTAAAGTTCATGATGGACAGTCAAGAGCCGGGAAGTGGCGAATTGTCCGCACCGGCGAACTCTCGCGAGGTTGATATGCAGAGGCGCAAATCGGCGTCTCAGGCCCCCGCATGTGTCCTTGGTCGGCCATTGCCCGCCAAGGAATATCAACTGCGGCGATCTATCAGCGCGCGACCGGCGCCCCGCCATCCGCAACAATTCGCAAGTACCAGAAGGATCCCGAAGAAAGCGACGTTTCGAGGGCGGTAAGCCTGGCCAATACCAAGGCGGATGACCAGACATCGCTTTACGAACTTGACGATACACCCCAGAACGCACGGGCACGGCAATGCCAAATTATCTTGCCGAAATGTATGCAAACGACGTAAATTTGGCCATTCTGATCGCAGTGGTGACGCTTGCATCGGTGGGCGTCTATCTTGTGCTCCGGCGTATCCTTGCCGCGGTGCGACGGCGCCGCCTTGCAGCGTTTGACGAAGGCAGATCCGGTATCGCCGACGAGGCTTCTTGGGAATGGGAAAGCCCGGCCGGACTTGTCGCCGGACCTGCTTCTTCCAAGGCTGCCAACCCCTTGCATGCGGTCGGCCTGGATGTTCGGGCTCAAAATACCAACTACTCTCGGTTCGGAGTGCGAATCGAGCATTTCGCCGCGACATCCGAACCCAGCGGGAGCTCGTTAGTGACCGGTGCTCCTGCACCGAACAGTGTGCAGTCTGGCCGGCTTGCAGCATCCATCAGCGCGATCGCGGAACGTGGGAAGCGGATTTGCGGGTCGGCATGGGACCAATTGCGCCATAGAGCTTCACCGCCAAAAATTGCTCCGTTGGCCTATGCTGCGGATCGCGGTTTGAATTTCACAGCGCAGATGGGAGATCCCGACCCGGCCATGGCGCCTGCCTCAAACCCTGTCGTTCGCAGGCCGATCGTTCTTGTATCGCGCTTGGGTCTCGCCGCCATTTGTCTGGCCGCGCCGATTGGCTATGCGATGACGAGACAAATCTGGGTCGAAAGCGCTTCCGCCATCTCGCAAACCCAAGACCAAGCCCATCGAGACCTTTCGCGCCCGTTGGGACCTCAGGCGAGTGCCGAATTGTTTGGCCCGGATCTCACGGCTAACCAGGCGCAAGACGGGACGGATCGTGCTCAGGCTGCCGCTGCGAGACAATTGGCCGACCAGGAGCACCGGGCGGCGGAAGGCGAGCGTGCCAGGAGCGCCGCTCTGCAGGGAGCGCTCCTCGAGGCGAGCAAGCAGATCCACACGCTGAGGGCAAGCATGGCAGCTGCCGATGACGCGCGCGAGGAGCGGTTGCGCAATGAACTCGCGGCGGCCCGCACTCTTGACGCGTTGCGGCGCATTGCGGGAGATGCCCGCACGATGCTGAGCGAGGCCACCAGCTATGTCCTTGAGGAGATGCCCGCTGCTCATCTCGAGCAGGAGCAGGCCCAAAGGCAGGCGCGCGATTTATCGCAAGCGCGCGTCCAAATTGAACAGCTTGAGACCGAGGCCGCCGAGGATCGCGCCACGGCCAAGGCTTCACTGGCGCAGGCGAGCGGCATGCTCGACGACGAACGCCGGAAGGCGGAGCTGCTTCGTGGCGATCTCGCCGAAGCGAAACTGGCCAATGCCGCACTCATGAAGCGTACGGCCGTGGCTGAGCAGGAACGGACCGACGCGGTCACAGCGAGACAACAAGTGGAGCGGACCGCAGCTGACACGGAGCGAACGCTCGCACGAGAACGCGCTGCAGCAGCAGCGGCCGTTGAGGAGCTGAAAGAAGCTCGCGTCGAGCGCCAGGCGGCTGAACTGGAGCGAGCCAAAGCAGTCTCAGCGAAAGAGCGTGCCGAGCAGGCCGCAACCGAGACGGCACAGGCTCTGGCACGGGAACGTACTACAGCCGTCATGAATCGTGAGGATCTCGACAGAGCCCGCATCGAGCGCGAAGCAGCCGCCCAAGCTCTTTTGTTGCGTGTCGCTAAGCTTCAGGAGGCTCTGGACGAGCAACGCGAGGCCACTGTTTCTCTTGCCCGCGACTTGGCTGCGGCGCGCGGGGACAACGACAGGCTCAGGACTGAGCGCCGCAGCGCGCAGATCGAACCGCCCCTGAAGCCGCGTTCTGGCCGCGCGGCAGCCAGCCAGGTGAAGGCCGTCAGCAAGAAGACTGGCAAGGTTCGCAACCCTTCGCGGATGACCCGGGTGCGTTCGATCACACTTCCTTATTCGCTCTTGCCAAGACACGTGACACCGCAGTGATTTCCGACTGCGCGGTCCCTTCCGTGGAAGGCCATCTTTGATGCCCCGCACCCTTGGTAACACACCCGAGGCCTGCTGCCATTTCGGCCAAAGATGAATGGCCCCTCGAATTCACCCTGCTTCATCAGCGAGGTGTTCTGCGCGGTTCGCTATGTCAGGCCGATCACGCTGCCTGTCGCGTCCAATTCGCATTGGATCGCCGCCTGCCGCGTTTCCACGTTGCCTTGCCGCACATAGTCGATGCTGACCTCGATAGGGGCCGAGATCGTCGCCCGACTCAACTGATGTACGAAGCCCGCGCTGCTGACGCGCACGCTGGTCGCCCCAAACGGAGCGGCGGCCGACTCGATGGCATCATGGCAGGCCCGAACGACTTTATCCGAGACGCCCGGCAACGCCTCGGTTTGGCTGACTGTTGATTGAGTGTTGCTGTCGCTGGGAGGCTGGAGAGCGGCCGGCAGGTCGAGCGACTGTCCGCCCCTTGCGGACGCAACAGCAGTAGCGGTGGCCGGACCTACCGTCCCCGGGGCTGTCGCAGTGCCGCTTGTGCTGGTCTCGCCGTCGTCCGCCGACGAACTGGAGCCGCCGGGGTCATCGCCAGTCCCTTTCTGCGAGCCGCCGCGGTTGCCGCCGGCGTCATGACCTCCGCCGCCACCATGGCCACCAGAACCATGGCCGCCGTTGCCATGCCCTCCGCCTTGCTGGCCACCGGTTGCAGCTCCTGCGCAAACTACGGCGATCGAGCAAGCTAAGACGAAATACGCACAGGTGAATCCACGCGATTGACGCACGACGACCTCCATGGATGCGTCGGTCCAACCGTCTTTCCGCGGCGTGCAGTCAGAACGGCCCGAACCGCCGCTGCCCCCGAGGCAACCTCGCGATTGCCGCGCCCCCAAAGAACTAGGGGATCGATCCGGTGTATCAAGGATATTTGGCTGGTAAGCGCCGATGAGAGATCGCTTGGCTGGCGAGTGCCGTATCATTCACGTCGAGGCCGACCGTGGATGACGCCGCAGACGCCTTCATGACCCAATGACCGGAGTCCGGGGAGTGGCCTGGCCGAGGCCCGGGCGAATGCAGAGATCAGCTCCGCCATGGCGAACCATGGCGGGGCAGACGGATCACCCCGCCTCAGCCAACCCTGACGACAAAATGCTTCGTCACCGGCTCGATGATCTTCCAGGTTCCCTTGAAATCGGCTTCCACCACGAAGGCATCGCCGGGACCGACCTCGACCGGTGTGCCGCCGTCCGGCGTGATGATGATGCGGCCGGCGATCATGTGCACGAACTCGTAGTCGGTATAGGTGGCGTGATAGGTGCCGGGCGTCGCGCGCCAGGTGCCCGACAACACCTTGCCGTCCTCGGTCGTGTGCTGGACGGCGGTTTGCATGGTCGGCTTGCCCTCGACGACGATCCAGCCAGCCAGATCGCCGGCGTCCGCGTGTTCGACGGTGCCGAATTTGAGGATTGTCTCGCGTGTCATGTGCTGGGCTCCGTTTGGTGGATTGCGTGGGTTGTTTGCCTGGCCGGTCAGATAACCGATGCAGCTGCCGCGAGCAATGCCGGAGCCATACGGCCGGCACCTTGGCTGACGGTGCATCAAACAAAAAACCCGCCTGTGCGGCGGGTCACTGGCGCAAATCAGCACCATAGGCAAAAATGTACCATAGCTGAGGTCACCGTGTCAAGAAAAAATTCCTATCGTGAAAAATGGCGGCACAAAAGCCGCCAAAACCGGCTGCCTCGAGGCCTGTTGTTAATCTGAGTTCGGAACCCTGCCCTGTGGCGCACGCCGCGTCCTTCGGCCCTCGACGGGCGGGTCAGGGTTTGTGCCGCGCCGAGACGAGTTCCGCCTTGCGCCTTGCCGTCTCTATTCCCAGACCGATGAAAGCACGCGCGTGCTTGGCCAGCGCCATGTTGTCCTTCCACAGATTGCGCCAGATCGCGGTCTTCTTCGACAGGTTCTCATCGACGATTTCCGAAGAGAAGGATTCGAAGCTGAGGTCGTCGCTGTAGCCGATAGCGGTCAGCGCATCGAAGATCGCGGCGAAATCGATATTGCCGGTGCCGAGGAAGCCGCGGTGGCTTTCGCCGATATGGACATAACCGATCTTATCGGCGGCATGACGAATGGCCAGCCCGACATCGGCCTCCTCGATGTTCATGTGGAAGGTGTCGAGATGCAGGAAGATGTTGTCCGAGCCTGTGTCCTCGATGAAGGCCAGCCCTTGCGCGGCGGTGTTGAGCAGATTGCTTTCGAAGCGGTTGACGATCTCGAGGTTGAGCGTGACGCCGGCCGTCTTGGCTGTCTCGGCAACCTTGGCCAGCGTGCCGGCACTGCGCTGCCATTGATCGCGCGTCGGCGCCTCGACCTGCAATCCGTGGCTGGTCGAGAGAATGCCGGCGACCTTCCGGCCGCCGAGATCACGCGTCAGCGCGATGGTGTCGTTGAGGATTTCGACGCCGCGCGCGGCAATCGCCTTGTCGCCGCTCGAAATGTCGCCATCAACAGGCAATCCGATGCTGATCGCGACGCCGAGGCCAAGATCGGCGATGCGCCTGGCAAGCCCGCCGATGTCGACATTGGCGGGATCGAGATAGGAGAATTCGATGAGGTCGAAGCCGGCCTCCCTGGTGTTGGCCAGCGTGCGCTCGAGATCGGCCTGAGCCGAGCCCGCCGACCAGACGAAAGAATGGATTCCAATACGCGACATCATCGTCTCCGGCTTCTGCGCATCGGCCCCATTGGGGAACCGATGCCTGGACAAGACGTGCGGCCGGGTGATCCCGGCCGCACGCTGCTGAGGG